>JACUUT010000070.1 GCA_014859165.1 Dehalococcoidia bacterium | reverse complement strand
AGGTCGCTTGACCCCGATGGTAACATCGGGGCTAGATAGATGGTCACCGCCCCGACTTCGTCGGGGTACAGAACTCGGCTTATAGGTTTGCTTGGCCTTTTTTCGAACATTACGCTACGTCAGAAGGAATCATTGGTTGTGCTCTACAAATACAGATTCCAATTGGTAGAGCGTATCGAGTAGTACGAAAAAGGCAGCATACAATGCTGCTTTCTTTTTCAAGGTGAGACATGCCAGAGATAGATATATCTCCCGCTTCCCTTCATCGGAAGCTGAGGACAAAGTTTATCGGCCAGAATATCCTCTACTACCCGGTTACATCCTCCACCATGGATATGGCAAAGCAGGTAATAAGGGATGGCGCTGAGGAGGGCACTATCGTTATCGCCGACCGTCAGACTGCGGGCCGTGGTCGCTTGGGACGAAAGTGGCTCTCTCCTCCTGACAGCAGCATATTGCTATCCATCATCCTCTACCCAAAACTGGATGAGCTCCTTCGCCTCAACATGGCTGCCTGCTTGGCGGTGGCCCAGAGCATTGAGAAGGCCACCGGACTTGAGCCCACTATCAAGTGGCCCAACGATGTCCTCATCAAGGGCAAAAAGGTAAGTGGTATCTTGATCGAGAGCGATTTCCAGGGAGGCAGCGTTAGTTATGCAATCGTGGGCATTGCGCTAAATGTCAATCTTGACCCCTCGTCCATCCCTGAGATTTCAGAAACAGCCACCAGCCTCAAGGAGGTGCTTGGGCAGGAGGTCTCCCGCTTGGAAATATTGCGCTGCCTGCTTGGCGAATTTGAGGAGCTATATAGGGCATTGCGCCGCGGCGAGCCCATCGATAGGGAGTGGCGCCGCCGTCTGGAGACCCTGGGCAAAGAGGTAACGGTGAGATGCGGCGAGGATGTTAGGGAAGGCTATGCGGAGTCGGTGGATGAGGATGGCAACCTGCTGCTCAGGTGCCCCGATGGCAGTCTGGTGACCATTGCCGCAGGGGATGTTACGCTCAAAGCCTAGAACGGTGTTCAACATAGGAGGTTTTTAAATGGTTTTGGAGAAGCTGAGCCTGGAGGGGAATGTGGCCATCATTACGGGAGGGGGCACTGGCTTGGGCCGAGCGATGTCCCTGGCGATGGCAAGGGCTGGGGCGGACATTGTTGTTGCTGCCCGCCGTCTCGAACTCATTGAGCAGACAGCAGCCATGGTGAGGGAGCTGGGGAGGAGGGCGCTTGCCATCGCCACCGATGTCACCGATTCCCGTCAGGTGAACCGAATGGTGGACGGAACTCTATCAGAATTTGGTAAAATAGACATTCTAGTCAATAATGCAGGCATTGTTAGGGAGGAGGTTCGAAAACCCATTTGGGAAATCACCGATGAGGAGTGGCATCTGGGAATAGACACCAACCTCAGCGCCGCTTTCTACTGCTCTAGAGCGGTAGGAAGGTATTTGGTGGAGCGGGGGAGTGGGAAAGTGATCAATATCGCTTCGGGCTATGGATTGAGGGGTGAGCGGGATTTCTTTATGTATTGCTGTGCCAAGGGAGGTGTCATCCAGCTTACCAAGTCGCTAGCTCTTACCTGGGCTCGCGATAATATTCAGGTGAATACTATTGCCCCCGGCTTTTTCGACACCATTTCATCTCAAATCCCCGAGGCGAAGGCGTTCATGGAATCGAGAGGGCGATTTATCCCGGTGGGGCGAGTTGGGATGCCTGAGGAGATCGGCCCCTTGGCCGTTTTCCTCGCCTCCGCTGCCTCAGATTACATCACGGGGGAGCTTTTCATTATCGATGGCGGCGGGCTCGCTGGGGGATATGCCCCCACAGGGTATGCCCCGGTTATCCTAATCTAAGGAGGATGAACATGGAGGAAATGAGTCTTCGGGGGAAGGTGGCCATCGTTGCAGGGGATGGCCGAGCCTGGGATAGGTATATCGCCTTGGCCCTAGCAGAGGCAGGCGCTGAGGTTGTTATCGCTGCCCCCAAACCTGAGGAAGCCGCCCAAGAGGTGCGTCGCCTGGGGGGAAGGGCAGTTGCCATTCCTGTCGATGTTACCAAATCTTCCGAGGTTGAAAAAATGGTGGCGCGAACGATCGCCGAGTTCAGTAAGGTCGATATTCTGGTAAATAGCGCTGACCTTGAGTTTGCCAAACCCTTGCTTGAGGTGACTGAGGAGGAGTGGCATCGGGTGGTGGAGGCAAATTTGACCTCGGTCTTCCTCTGCTCCAAGGCTGTGGGCAAGCACATGCTGGAGCAAAAGAAGGGTAGGATCATCAATATCGCCTCCGGCCTCGCGGTAAGGGGGCTGCCCAATAGCACCGCCTACTGCGCCGCAAAGGGCGGCGTGCTTCAGTTCACCAAGGCCTTAGCCCTGGAGTGGGCGAGGGAGAATATCAGGGTTAATGCCATCGGTCCCGGGTGGTTTTCTAAGGGGGAGGTTAGCGATGAGGAGGGGCAACAGGACCCCCTGCTGCGCTACCTCCCGATGAGGAGGCGTGGTCATCCATCAGAGCTAGGCGTTTTGGTTGTTTATTTAGCCTCCGACGCCTCCGACTATGTCAGCGGCCAGATCTTCTTCGTCGATGGCGGGGTGCTCGCCCACGCCTAACGTTGGTGAAGGGAAGCCAAGGGTTTGAAAAATCCTAAAAACGGCGTCTCGCCTTTCCTTCACAGACACTCCTTGACCCGCTCCGCCAGGGAGCGGGTCATGCCCATCGCCGCCGCCACCTCTTCTATCGGGGCCTCCTTTATCGCCCGCACCGAGCCGAACTTCTTTAAGAGCGCTCGCTTTCGCTTGGGTCCAATGCCGGGGACATTGTCCAGAGCCGAGGCGATCGCCTGGCTGCGGCGCACCCTCTGGTGATAGCCCAATGCAAAGCGGTGCGCCTCATCGCGAATCCGCTGCAAGAGATAGAGCGCCGGCGAGGTGCGAGAGAGGATTATGGGCTCAGCGATCTCGGGTCGGAAAAGCTCCTCGCGCTCCTTGGCCAAGGCAGCAACGGGGATGAAGTCCACCTTCATCTCTCGCATTGCATCGAGGGCAGCCCCCAGATGTCCCCTCCCCCCATCGATGAGCACCAGGTCAGGGACTATGCTCCACCCCGATGTATCAGGGCCCTTAAATCCGCTTGCCCTTTTGAAGCGCCGCTTCAGGATCTCCCGGATCATGGCGTAGTCGTCGGCGCCCTCTACCGTCTTGATCCCGAAAAGGCGGTAGTGCGCCGGCTTGGGCTGTCCATCCTGAAATACGACCATGCTGCCCACTGCTGATGTGCCACGAATGTCCGATATGTCGTAGCATTCCATCCTCTTCGGTGTTTGGGGCAGATGAAGCTCGCGCTCGAGCTCCTGGAGGGCAGCAGCGGTTGTCTCCGGGTCGGCGAGCCATTTCACCATGAGCTGCTCCAGCCCCTGACGAGCATTTTCCGCCACCATCTCCACCAACCGTCTTTTCTCCCCTCGCTTGGGCACTCGAAGGCTGACCCTGGCTCCCCTCTTGCTTTCCAGCCATTTCTCCAGGATGGGCAAGTCCTCTGGTGGGTGCTGAAGCAGGATCAAGGGCGGGATGTAGGTTGCCGAGTCGTAGAATTGGTTCAAAAAGCTGGTCATAATCTGGCAGGGTTCCTCATCCTGAGCCCCCTGCAAAATAAAGTGGCCCCGCTCGATGAGCTTGCCGTTGCGAATGAAGAAAACCTCCATATAGGCCTCATCCTTGTTCTGGGCGAGGGCGATGACATCTTGGTCACCCATCGTGGTAGAGGAGATCTTCTGATGCTCTGTGACTTTCTCCACGGCTTTAATCTGATCGCGAAGAACAGCAGCCCGCTCAAACTCAAGCCGCTCAGAAGCCTCCTGCATCTTGCGCTCCAGCTCCCTTACCACCACCTCATGCTTCCCCTCGAGGAACATGATCACCTGGTTGATAATCTGGCGGTATTCTTCCTTAGAAAGGGCACCGATGCAAGGGCCGGCGCAGCGGTGGATTTCATACTCAAGGCAGGGGCGGCGGTCGGTTCCGGTGATCTCCTTTCTACAGGAGCGGAAGGGGAAGAGCTTCTTTACCAGGTCGAGTGTCTTTCTGACCGACCCGGCGCTGGCATAGGGGCCAAAGTAGCGGCTGCCATCCCTCTCGAAGCGCCTGGTGATGT
>JACUUT010000118.1 GCA_014859165.1 Dehalococcoidia bacterium | reverse complement strand
TCATCAAGCATAAGGAACTCTTGCCCCAGATGAGGAGGGCGGGAAATCTGAGTTCACCCCCTTCCCCGGGTCGGACATCTACGAGGAGGCAAAAGCTAAAGGCTGGCTGGAGACTTTAGACTATTCCCTATATGATATGAGCTATGCCATCATGCCCACCGAGCACCTCACGCGAAACCAGCTCACCTCGCTCTATCACTGGTGTTTTTCCTCATATTATACCGACCCGATAAAGCTGGCCAGGGGGCTTTTATCAAGGAATAGCTGGAAGAGGAGAATCTGGTGGCATATGGTAAAATATACCGCGAAGCAGTTCCTTCGCTCTTTTAAACGATTAATCTAAGGAGGTGAGCGAATGTCAGCGTAAAGGCGCTCTGAAAAGGGTGAGAAGGAGGAGAAGGATGAGAATAACCATCACGAAAAGGAAGGCGAAAGCATCGAGGAGAAGTGGCGCCGCGACCCACTCTCCGCCATCTTCTTTGGCCTGTTCGTAGTTGTAGTTGGCCTTTTCTTCCTCCTTGCGGCGATGGATGTCATCGCCTGGGGAGCGTGGTGGGCCTTCATCGTCGTAGGCATAGGCTTGGTATTGATTATCGAAGCCTTCGTCCGCTATGCGATGCCGACCTATAGAAGGCCGATGTTCTGGAGGTTGCTCATCGGGGTCATCCTCGTTGCCATCGGTTCAGGCCATATCGCTGGTCTCGAGACCTGGTGGCCCATAGTGGTCATTGTCATTGGCGTGGCCATTTTGTCCTATGGTATACAGCGGGCGATAAGGCCGCGTGAGTGAAGGCTATCTAAAAGAGGTATCAAGAAGGTGCCTCAAAAGGGCAAAGCGTCTCTCCCTTCCGATGACACGGAAGTAGCCCTTGCCCATGCACCTGATGAGATCGCCGATCCTGTATCTGGGGAAGAGGCAGGAGGAGGCGATCAAACTACCATACTCGCCACGCCCAAGCTCGTGGAACATTTTAATCCCGCCCCTCGTCTGGACTTCGAAGAAATAGGTATCATAATGTGGAGATTTCATCCGCCTTTCGCTCCGCTCCGTATCGGGTTTGCTGGTATCCCTGGAGAAGTTTTATCAGGGTGGATTTTTGTGCCCTACGGGGCTCCTCCAGCGAATGGTACCATGGC
The DNA here is from genome assembly GCA_014859165.1 of Dehalococcoidia bacterium. Classification (GTDB taxonomy): domain Bacteria; phylum Chloroflexota; class Dehalococcoidia; order E44-bin15; family E44-bin15; genus Kmv38. The sequence continues at coordinate 3,288 of JACUUT010000118.1, read as the reverse complement.
TTGAGGAAGGATTTCGCCAGAAGCGCCGGCGACTCCTGCTTCATCTTTGATGCCTCCATAGAGAAAATATACACCGAATAGAGAGCTCTTTCAATCGGTGCTTATTCTATAGGGGCTTAGGAATATGGTATACTATAGCTGAATAGCTTATGTATTGTGTTGGTGTGGACATAATAGAAATAGACCGCATTGAAAGGGTAACCGCACGCTGGGGTGAGCGCTTCCTCAAGCGTGTCTATACCGAGGAGGAGCTTGGCATTTGCCGGAACCGCGCCCCGGCACTTGCAGTTCGCTTTGCCGCAAAAGAGGCGGTGATGAAGGCTCTAGGCACCGGGATCAAGGGGGTTGGCTGGCGGGACATTGAGGTGCTTTCGAACTCTGATGGCAAACCCTTGGTCTATCTATATGGTAGGGCTCAAAAGAAGGCTGAGGAATTGGGTCTGGGCGAGCTGGCCGTCAGCCTTTCCCATTCCAGAGAATATGCCATCGCTTCAGTAGTAGGAGGAAGGATTGAAGATCGTGACCACAGATGAGATGAAGGAGCTTGAGCGCGGCGCTGCCGAGATTGGCCTTCCCCCCGAGGTGCTCATGGAGAACGCCGGGCTTGCCATTGCCCAGGAGGTGAGTGGGTGGCTCGGCAGCGCCGCGCGCCGGCAAATCCTCCTCCTGGTGGGGCCAGGCAATAATGGCGGGGACGGTTTGGTCGCCGCTCGCCACCTACACGACTGGGGGGCAAGGGTTCATGTCTACCTTTGCACCCAGCGAAGGGGCGATGACCCAAACTATATGATAGTCAGGCAGAGAGGTATCACCTGCACTATTGCTAGTGAAGATCAGAACCTGGCGAACCTGGGTAGCATACTTTCCTCAAGCGATGTGGTCATCGATGCCCTTTTTGGCACAGGAAAACTGCGCCCTCTCGAAGGCACCTTCAAGGAGGTTTTGACCAGAGTGAGGGAGGCAAAAGAGAAACGGCCTGGACTTAAGGTCATTGCCGTGGACCTGCCCTCGGGGCTGGACGCCGATACCGGAGCCACTGACCCCTCATGCGTTGCTGCCGATCTAACGATCACCCTGGGCTACCCGAAGATAGGGCTCTTCTCCTTCCCCGGTCGAGACCTGGTGGGGCAGCTTGTCATCGCCGACATTGGCATCCCGCCACACCTGGGACAAGATATTGTCACCGAGCTGATCACCGAAGATTATGTGGTGGCGATGCTTCCCCAGCGACCGCGCAGCGCCCATAAGGGCACCTTCGGGCGGGTCCTTGTTTGCGCGGGGTCGCTCCACTACATTGGTGCTGCCTATCTCGCCTGCGAGGGGGCGATTCGCGTGGGCGCAGGGCTGGTTACACTGGCAGTGGCTCGTAGCCTCCAGCCTATCCTGGCAACAAAGCTAACCGAGGTGACCTATCTACCCCTCCCTGAGTCGGAGCCGGGGTTCATCGATAGCGAGGCATCGAAGGTTCTGCATGAGTGGCTCGCCGACTACGATGTCCTGCTTATGGGGTGTGGATTGAGTCAACACCTGCAAGTGATGGAGTTTATCAGAAATTCGCTACTAAATATGCCACCTTCCCTTTCCCCAGCCCTTGTCCTCGATGCTGATGTTCTCAACACCCTTGCTCAGACCCCGGGGTGGTGGCAAAGGCTAAGTCAGGATGCTATACTCACTCCGCATCCTGGGGAGATGGCTCGACTTAGCGGGCTCACCATAGAGGAGATTAGGCGAGATCGATTAAAGGTGGCACGGGATGAGGCTGCCCTTTGGGGAAAAACCGTGGTGCTCAAGGGGGCTCATACAATAGTGGCTTCACCTGACGGCGAGGCAAAGATCAGCTCTGTGGCGAACCCCGGACTAGCTTCAGCGGGCACAGGGGATGTGCTTTCCGGGGTCATTGCTGGCCTAATTGCTCAGGGGCTTTCACCCTTCGCTGCCGCTTCCTGTGGTGTCTACCTCCATGGGGCAGCCGGGGAAATGGTGAGGGCAGAGCTTGGCGACGTGGGCATGGTCGCCAGCGACCTATTGCTTGCACTGCCAAGGACAATTAAAAAAATCAAGGGAGGCTAGGCGAGATGTTACTGGCAATCGATATAGGAAACACCACCATCGCCATTGGCGTCTTTGAGGGGGAGAAGCTGCGTGCTACCTGGCGTGTGGCCACTGATCTTAACAAGACAGTAGATGAGTACGCAGTGTTGCTTTTGAGCCTACTGCCCAGAGATGGCCTCCTCCTCTCCGACATCGATCATGCCATCATTGCCAGCGTGGTGCCCCCAGTGGAACCCATCCTCGAAGAGTTGAGCCGGCGCTATCTTGGAATCTCGCCCCTCGTTGTTGGTCCGGGGGTGAAGACCGGGGTGCGCATCTGCACCGACAACCCTCGTGAGGTTGGTGCTGACCGAGTGGTGAACGCCGCTGCCGCTCATCGACTCTACGGTGGCCCCCTTGTCATCATTGATTTTGGCACTGCCACCACGGTTGATGCGGTATCTAGTGAGGGCGACTACCTCGGTGGCGCCATCGCCCCCGGGGTCGGCATCGCCGCAGAGGCCCTTTTCGAGCGAGCATCAAAGCTGCCAAGGGTTGAGCTCATCCCCCCGGAACACGCTATTGGCAAGAACACTGTGGCCTCGATGCAATCGGGAATCATCTTTGGCTATGTGGGGCTTATCGAAGGCCTGGTGGCTCGCATTCGTCGCGAGTTGGGAGGTAAGGCGCAGGTAGTGGCCACTGGCGGTTTGTCCACAGTAATCGCTAAGGAGACCAAGGTGGTTGATATAGTGAATCCACATCTAACTCTCATTGGCTTGCGGTTGATCCATGAAATGAATAGATAGGGGGAGAGATGGTTCGAGATAAGACCATAGTTTTAGGTGTCACCGGCAGCATCGCCGCTTATAAGGCGGTGGAGCTTGCCAGCAAGCTTACCCAGGAGGGAGCGAGGGTTGATGTAGTGATGACCAAGTCGGCTCGGGAGTTCATCACCCCGTTGACCTTCCGCAGCATCACCCATCAGCCGGTGGTTACTGAGATGTTCGACCTCGCCTCCGAGTTCAGCGTTGAACATGTCGCCTTGGCGGAACGAGCAGACTTGGTGGTCATTGCCCCCGCTACGGCGAATATCATTGCGAAGCTGGCGGGGGGGATCACCGACGATATGCTCTGTTGCACGGTGCTCGCCACCAAAGCGCCGGTGCTCGTGGCCCCGGCGATGAATGTAAATATGTTCGAGAACCAGGTTACCCAGGAGAACATCGCTAAGCTTAAGGGGAGGGGATTTATCTT
>JACUUT010000007.1 GCA_014859165.1 Dehalococcoidia bacterium | reverse complement strand
GGGATTGCGATGCCACCGCCTGGGGCTGCGACCTATCGGCGGAATATGTGGCCATAAACAGCGAGTATACGACGTGAGGGAATGAGATGGCAAAATCGATCTTGAAGGCGTTTCCGCGGCAGGCTGTTATTGGTGTAGGAATTGTGTTTCCACTTATAGGCACCGCTGTTTTCGTTATAGGTCTCTGTTTTGGGGACCTAACTGCTGTTGCTATAGGCTTAGCTTTTTATTCTGCGGGGATAGCTACGTTAAGCTCATACAAAGGAATGAAAGCCACGGCTAACTCGAAGTTTCACGAGAAGATTGCAGTGATGGCAGAATACATGAGAACCTTCCAAAGCAGCGAGTCAAAACACGACCATCTCAGCGCCAGGCGCGTTGAACACGACTTGCGGGCTGCTCTTGCGTGGAAAGGGTGGGCTAATCGGGACTTGAAAGAAGAATTTAAAACTTCGCTTCAAGAATTTATAGATTTATTAAAAAAGAATGGTATTACTGACTGCGAACTCTGTTCCAAATTACAAAAGATAAAGTTTGAGATTGATCGCTAAACTGGATTCAATTGCTTTTTCCGTGAGCAGATAATGAAACCTATCATCGTCAAGATTGGGGGCTCAACCCTGGGAAGCCATGATACCACGCTGGATGACCTGGTCGCCCTCCAGAGAGAGGACAAGACTCTGGTGGTGGTCCATGGCGGCCACAATGTTGTAACCGAGTGGCTCTCCAGGCTGGGCATCGCCACCAGGTTCATCGATGGGCTCAGGGTGACAGATCACCAGACCCTCCAGGTGGTGATCGCTGTGCTTTGCGGGCTGGTCAATAAGGAGCTTGTCGCTGCCATCCAGTCGCGGGGCGGGCGAGCTATGGGCTTGTGCGGTATCGACGGGCACCTTATCGAAGCCAGGATTAAGAATGAGGAGCTTGGTCAGACAGGTGAGATTGTGAAAATTAACGTTGAGCCGATAGAGATTCTTCTAAAAGAAGGCTATATTCCCATAATCTCCCCTTTAGGTTTGGAGGGCGAAAAAGCTATGCCTCTTAATATCAATGGCGACACCGCCGCCGGCGAGATCGCCGCTGCCCTTTCGGCTGAGAGGCTCATCATCCTCACCGATGTCGCCGGCGTTATGGATGGTTTGGGGAAACCGCTGCCTCGCCTATCGCCATGTGAGGCAAGCTCGCTCATCGCATCAGGGGTGGTCATGGGGGGGATGATCCCAAAGGTGGAGGCGTGCCTTTGTGCCCTTTCCACCGTGCCGATGACTCAAATCGTTGATGGCCGATTACCCCATGCGCTGGTTGATGCCATTGCTGGAAAAGGAGGCGGCACGATAATTGCCTGAAATGGAGCGCGTGATGACCAATTGGCAGGAACTGGAGCGTAAATACCTGATGAACACCTTCAAGCGTTTGCCCGTAACCCTGGTTAGGGGTGAAGGCGCTCGGGTCTGGGATGAGCATGGGAAGGAATATCTGGACTTCGTTGCCGGCTGGGCGGTGAACCTCTTGGGTCATTGCCACCCTGAGATAGTGGCTGCCGTTTCGGAGCAGGCTCACACCCTGATGCAGGTCTCAAACCAATTCTATAGCGTGCCTCAGATACGCCTGGCAGAGCTTCTGGTGGAGAATAGCTGCTTTGATAAGGTCTTTTTCTGCAATAGCGGGGCGGAGGCTAATGAAGGGGCGGTGAAGCTCGCCCGCAGGTATGGCAAGCTCCATCTGGGCGGTGCTTATGAGGTCATTACGGCGATGAACTCCTTTCATGGTCGCACCCTGGCTATGGTCGCCGCCACAGGACAGCCGAAGTTTCAAGAGCCCTATACCCCGCTCCCTGATGGTTTTGTCAATGTGGAGTATAATAGCATCGAGGCGATCAAGCGGGCGACCGGCGAAAAGACCTGCGCCGTGATGCTGGAGGCGATTCAGGGAGAGGGAGGGGTGAATGTCCCCAAAGAGGATTATCTGAAGGAGGTGAGCTCCTGGTGCGATGAGCGGGGCGTCCTCCTCATCCTCGACGAGATTCAAACGGGGATGGGGAGAACAGGGAGCCTTTTCGCCTACCAGCACTATGGCATCAAGCCCGACATCATGACCCTGGCCAAGGGACTGGCGGGTGGCGTGCCAATTGGCGCCTTCCTGGCAAAAGATGAGGTTTCTGTCTTTGCCCCGGGAGAGCATGGCTCCACCTTTGGCGGCAACCCACTAGCTTGTGCCGCAGGATACGCTACCCTGAAGTTCATCCTGGAGCACGATGTGGTGGAGAATTGCCGCCATGTAGGAAACTATCTAAAGGCTAGCCTGGAGGGGCTGAGGGCGAAGTGCGAAAAAATCGTTGAGGTCAGGGGGCGCGGTCTTCTTGTGGCCCTTGAGTTTTCAAGCGATATCGCCGATGGTGTGGTGAAGGCCTGCCTTGAGGAGGGTTTGCTTCTCAACGCAGTGAAGCCTAGCGCCCTTCGCTTCATGCCCCCGCTGATCATTGGCGAGAAAGAGGTCAATGAGGCGATGGGTATCTTGGAGAGGGTGCTCGCCAGGGTGAGTAAGGAAGGCGGCAGTAAGGTTAGCTTATAAAATTGCGAGGTGGAGGAAAATGGCAGAGAAAGTAGTGCTTGCTTATAGCGGGGGGCTTGATACCTCGGTGGCGATCCGGTGGATTGCGAAGAGGTATCATATGGATGTCATTGCCCTGACCGTTGATTTGGGCAGCGAAAGGGATATGCCTTCCATTCAGCAGAAGGCGCTTAATGTAGGGGCAGTGAAGGCCTTGGTGGTCGATGCCAAGGAGCTTTTTGTCAAACACTTCGTCTTCCCCGCCCTCCAGGCCGATGCCCTTTATGAGGGGCAGTATCCCCTGGCAACGGCGCTTGGCCGCCCGCTTATTGCCAAACTCCTGGTGGAGGCTGCAAAGGGGGAGGGCGCACAAGCGGTGGCTCATGGCAGCACCGGGAAGGGGAATGACCAGGTAAGGTTCGATGTGAGCGTTTCCGCCCTTGCCCCTCACCTCAAGGTCATCGCCCCTGCTCGGGAATGGGGCATGACCCGAGAGGAGGAGATCGCCTACGCCCAGAAGCATGACATCCCCATCCCGGTCACCGCGGGTAGCCCCTATTCCATCGATGAGAACCTGTGGGGTCGAAGCATCGAGTGCGGGGTTCTGGAGGACCCCTGGGCCGAACCCCCGGAGGAGGCCTTCGCCTGGACAAAGTCGCCAAAGGATGCCCCAGATGAGCCTCGCTATGTGGAGATCGGCTTCGAGAGGGGGATCCCTGTTAGCTTTGACGGGCGGGAGCTCGATAGCGTCTCATTGATTCAGGGGCTAAACGAGCTTGCCGGCGAGCATGGGGTGGGGCGGATCGACCATGTGGAGAATCGGCTGGTGGGCATAAAATCGCGCGAGGTCTATGAGGCGCCGGCGGCAACGGTGCTCTTAAAAGCCCACAAGGCACTAGAGGCGATGACCCTCTCCAGGGATCAACTGCGCTTCAAGGAGAGGGTGGCTGCGGAGTATGCCGAAATAATATATAATGGGCTGTGGTTCACTGCCCTCCATCAGGACCTTGCTGCCTATGTAGTGAGCACCCAGCGCCATGTTACAGGAACGGTGCGCCTGAAGCTCCTTAAAGGGAATGCCACAGTGGTGGGGCGGAAGTCGTCCAAGTCGCTTTACAGCTTCGGCCTGGCCACCTATGATAAAGGCGATGAGTTCGACCAGAGCGCCTCGCCGGGCTTCATCCACATCTGGGGGCTTCCTGTGAAGACCCAGGCTCAGATTCAGGGATTGGAGCAGCCCGAGGACCTGGCTGGGGGAAGATAAAATAATAATCAAGGGTTGATTGCCGTTGCCCAAAGAGGGCAATAACAAAACAATATAGGAGGGGCAGAGATGGAGGGAAAAAGCGGGTTAATTAGTCAGATCCTGGAGAAAGAGTTTTACATGTTTCAAAGAGTCCCCACCGTATCCCCGACTGCCTGCCAGGAGTCCGAAGGTGGGTTCAGGCTGGTGAGGGGGAGTGCATTTGAAACCTGGTCCGAGGCAACTTTAGAGTCCTACCATGAGGATCTGCTGAGCGCTATGCGAGAGAACAGGAACTTGCTCACAGAAAAATATGCCAGAATGGACAATTTGATACCTTGTTTGAATTCCAATCCAATAATCGATGATATTGTAAGGATCGAGAGCGAATGGCAAGCCGAGGTGCGCCGTAAATATCCTCACATCCTGCGTGGTGGGGAATTGTGTCAGGCTGGAAGCTTCGAGAATTATTTGCACAGCGAGCTAGAAACCTATTCCGACCAAACGCTAGAGCTCTATTTTCAGGATATTTCACAAGCCCTGAAAGAGGGGGAAAACCTGGCACAGGAAAGATACCTGAAAATGGCTCAAAAGTTGGGGTATAGCTCGCTAGAGGAACAGGATAAAGAATCGGCGGAACAGATGGCATGAAAACTAGCGAGTTAATGTCGCTCTCCTTTGAGATGGGCCCCTCGCGCCCCCCCAGCGAAGCTCGATCCCTACTGCTGAGGGTTACCAGGGGATGTCCGTGGCACCGCTGTGAGTTCTGTTCCAGCCACAGGACAATGAAATTCCATCCAAGAACTGTTGAGGAGATAAAGAAGGATATACAGACGGTAAAGATCATCTCCGACGAGATAAAAGAGACCTCCTGGAAGCTTGGCCGTGGAGGGAGGGTCAGGGAAGCAGCAGCCTATATGTATGAAAATCCTGTTAACGATAGCGTTCGGATTGTAGCCCTCTGGCTTTATTTTGGGGGAGAAAAGGTTTTCTTGCAAGATGCCGATTCCCTAATTATGAGAACGCCACAATTAGCAGAGGTACTAAGGTTTTTGAGACAAACCCTTCCCAGTATTACTACGGTTACCGCTTACGCCAGATCGAAAACCGCGGCGAGAAAGACCTTGGAGGAGCTAAAAGAGCTTTATGATGCTGGCCTTTCCCGATTGCATATTGGGTTGGAGAGTGGTTGTGATGAGGTATTAAGCTTTGTGCAGAAGGGGGTAACCGCTGAGGAACATATTAATGGGGGGAGAAAGGTGGTGGAATCTGGGATTTCCCTTTGTGAGTATGTAATGCCGGGTTTGGGTGGCAAGCGATGGGCAAGGGAGCATGTTCGTGAGACTGCCAGGGTTTTAAATGAAATAAATCCCCATTTTATTAGGCTAAGGAGCCTGGCGATCCGAGAGGACATACCTTTATACCAGAAGTGGGAGAGGGGTGAGTTTGAATTATTAACCGATGATGAGGTGGTGGAGGAGATAGTGGAATTAATCCAAAGGCTAGAGGTAACCAGCTATCTGGCGAGCGACCATATAGAAAATCTCCTCCAAGAGGTTGAAGGTCAATTACCTGAAGCTAAAGAGAAGATGCTCGGGGCTATAAGCAGGTATTTAGCCCTGTCTCCTGAGGAAAGGCTTAACTTCAGGCTTGGCAGGAGGGCAGGCTACTACACAGGATTAGACGGCTTTTATAATTCACATAAACGAGAGAGGATTGAGCAAATCATCAGTGGGATTAGCGCAAGAGGCGAAGATATCGAAGAGGTAATCTTTAACTTAAAAAAGGGATTTCTGGTGTAGTGGGAGCAGGGCGGTTGAGGAGGTGAACCCAATGCGCGGTCGTTTTCAAAAACAGGTCGAAAAGAAGGTGGCAGAATATACCGCATCCATCCTCTTTGACCGGCGCCTCTATAGGCAGGACATCGCTGGCTCCATCGCCCACGCCAAAATGCTGGCAAAGCAGGCCATCATCTCGGATAAGGAGGCGGAGCTTATCGTGATGGGGCTCTCATCCATTCGCGAGGAGATCGAGCAGGGTTCTTTCGAACTTAGCGCTGAGCTAGAGGATATCCATATGAATATTGAGGCAAGGCTCATCGAAAAGGTCGGGGAGGTAGGGCGGAAATTGCATACCGCCCGCTCCCGAAACGACCAGATCGCCCTCGACATGCGCCTCTTCGCCAAAGAGGCGATTTCTGATACCATAGAGAAGCTTATTGAATTACAAAAGGCGCTTCTCGACCTGGCGGAGGCAAATAAGGACGAAATAATGCCCGGCTATACCCACCTTCAGCGGGCACAGCCGGTGCTCTTCGCCCATCACCTGCTTGCCTACTTCGAGATGCTAAGGCGCGATGTAGAGCGGTTTCACGACTGCCTTGGGCGCACCGATGTCCTGCCCCTGGGGAGCGGGGCGCTCGCTGGCGTGCCCTATCCGATAGATCGTGCCTTCTTGGCCAAGGAGCTGGGCTTCAGCAAGACAAGCCAAAATAGCATGGATGCCGTCTCCGATCGCGACTTCGTCATCGAATATCAGGCGGCGGCGAGCCTCGCCATGATGCACCTCTCCCGCCTCGCCGAGGAGATCGTGCTCTGGTCATCGGCGGAGTTCGACTTCATCGAGCTTTCCGATGCCTATGCCACGGGCTCAAGCATCATGCCTCAGAAGAAGAACCCCGATGTCGCTGAGCTTGCTCGTGGGAAAACAGGCCGGGTTTATGGCAATCTCCTCGCCATCTTGACTACAATGAAGGCCCTGCCCCTCTCCTATAACCGCGATATGCAGGAGGATAAGGAGTGCTTCTTCGATACAATAGACACCCTTATTTCGACCCTGGAGGTGTTTACCGGGATGGTCGCTACAATGAGGGTCAGGGGCGAGAAAACAAGGCAAGCCGCTGAGGAGGGCTATATTCTGGCTACCGATCTTGCCGACTATTTGGTGAGGAAGGGAGTCCCCTTCCGCGAGGCCCATAATATAGTGGGCAGATTGGTTCAATATGCTATAGAAAAGGGCAAGAGCTTTAAGGAGCTAAACATTAGCGAGTATGAAAGCCTCTCTCCACTCTTTGGGGAGGATGTCTACTCCATCACTGTAGAGTCCTCCATCGAGGCGCGCAATGCCCCTGGGGGCACTGCGCCGGAGCGGGTAAAAGAAGCGCTGGAGAAAGCGAGGAAAAGCCTCAATGAATGAGATCAAGATAGCCCCCTCCATTCTTTCCGCCGACTTCGCTCGATTGGGCGAGCAGGTTACTGAGGCGACCCAAGCGGGCGCCCACTACATCCATGTCGATGTCATGGACGGGCATTTTGTCCCCAACATCACCATCGGGGCGGGGATAGTAAAGGCGCTGCGTCCCTGGACCGACCTGCCCTTAGATGTCCATCTCATGGTGGAGGAGCCAGAGCGCCAGATCCCTCTCTTCGCCCAGGCAGGAGCCGATATAATCACCATCCACATTGAGGCTTGTCCACACCTCCACCGGGCAGTGCAGCAAATCAAAGACCTGAAAGTAAAGGCGGGGGTTGCCCTTAATCCGGGCACCCCCTTGAATCTCCTCGATGAAGTTCTGCCCTCTCTGGATGTGGTGTTGCTCCTAACTGTCAACCCCGGCTATGGGGGACAACCTTTCCTCGAGGAGATGTTGCCCAAGATAGCCCGATTGCGGAAAAGGCTGGATGAGGGGGGGCTTAAAGCGGAGCTGGAGGTTGATGGGGGAATCGATGCTGAAAGAGCACCAAGGGTAGCTCGAGCGGGGGGGAGGGTGCTAGTAGCTGGAGCGGCGATATTTAATAGCAGGGAGAGCGTCGGGGAGGCGATGGCCAGGCTCAGGGCCAGCCTTAAAGGTGGCTGAAAGACAATGCCCTTTCTTCCAATCAATATGCACATAAATGGAGCCATCACCTTCTTTTTAGGAGGCTTTTTGACCACTCGCTAACCGCCCAGCTTATATTGCGTTCTGAGGCACCTGGTGCAGATATTGAGCCGCACCTTCTTACCATCAATGAGCATCGTCCTCTTCTGGGTATTAAGCTTCCACTGCCGATTGGTGCGGCGCTTGGAGTGGCTAACATTGTGCCCAAATTGAGGTGTCTTCCCACATATATCACATTTCCCCATCTATTCCCCTTTGACCAAATCGTAATTTTGCTGTAGAATTCACTAAATAAGGATACTACAAGAGAGCCTTTCTGGCAAGCAGGAAGCAAAGGCGAGATGAGAATGGTAAATTCCTGCAGCGGGGAAGATGTGGTCGGTATGTTTAACGCTGCCCTCGTTTGGCTGGAGAGGAGCGCCGAGGAGATAAATTCCCTCAATGTTTTCCCCGTGCCCGATGGCGATACCGGAACCAATATGCTGCTCACCATGCGCTCCGCAATATCAGAGGCCTCACGCTCCACAAATGAGAGCGCCTCTTCGGTTGCTCGTGCCCTAGCTCATGGTGCCCTCATGGGGGCGCGGGGCAATAGCGGGGTGATCCTTTCCCAGATCCTGCGCGGCCTGGCAACAACGCTCGATGAGAAGGAATGCCTGGAGGGGAGCGACCTAGTGGCAGGGTTCATGGAAGGGTCAAATCTTGCCTATAAGGCGGTGAGCCGTCCTGTGGAGGGGACAATACTCACCGTGATCAGGGAAGCCTCCGCTGCGGCCCGTGAGGTTTCCGCTACCAACAACCTGGGTAACATTATGGAGGCCACCGTTAGTGCGGCGAAGGATTCTGTAGCCAGAACGCCTTCCCTTCTCCCGGTATTGCGCGAGGCTGGGGTGGTGGATGCAGGGGGATTGGGGCTTTATGTGATCTTTGAGGGGTTTTTGCGCTACCTTCGCGGTGAGGTGAGGGAGGCACATGAAACTCCCCAGCCAATCCCTATAGAACTCCCCCGAGTCGCGATAGGGGAGCGCGCCTATGGCTACTGCACCGAGCTTATGATCGAGGGCCAAAATCTGAGCATTGATGGGATTAGGGACAGGCTTGAGAGCATTGGGGAATCTGTGCTGGTAGTGGGCGATGAGAAAACGGTGAGAATCCATGTTCACACCTTCGACCCCGGTGCTGCCATTAGCTACACCACCTCCCTGGGCACACTGCGCCAGGTGAAGGTGCAAAACATGGATGAGCAGCATGAGGAATTCCTCGCCATAAAGCAGCTACCCTCGATTGAAATCGCTACCGTGGCGGTGGCTTCAGGGGATGGGCTGATGGAGGTTTTCCGGAGCCTTGGTGCCACCGCCGTTGTCTCAGGTGGACAGAGCATGAATCCCTCGACCGAGGAGCTACTGCGGGCGGTGGAATCAGTGCCCTCAGACAAGGTTATCATTCTACCCAATAAACACAACATCGTGCTCGGTGCCGAGCAGGTGAAGGGGCTGAGCGCTAAAAGGGTGGAGATTGTGCCTACGGAAACGATCCCCCAGGGTGTGGCGGCGCTTTTGGCCTTCAACTATGAGACGGATGTGGAAGCAAACATGGCGGTGATGAAAAAGGCGAGTCTAGCGGTGAAGACGGTGGAGGTAACCACTGCGGTGCGCCTGGCAAAGTTTGGTAACCTGGCCATGAAGAAGGGTCAAGCCATCGCCTTCCTCGATGGGGAGCTGGTGGCCGTGGGCAATAGCATTCCTCGGGTTGTTAATAAGGTGCTTGACCAAATAGACTTAATGGAGAGCGAGATCGTCACCATCTACTACGGTGCCGATACTGAGAGCGCTGAGGCTGAAGGGATTGGTGAGGCACTCCGCCAAAAATACCCTCACCTTGAGGTGGAAACGATTCACGGTGGTCAACCCCACTATAACTACATCGTTTCTGTGGAGTAATACCCTTGGATGTGGCGACGCTGAGAAAGATATTGGAGCTGGAACGAAAAAGGGGCTATGAGGATGGTGCCGTGATCGGGGGATTGGATCGCTATCTTCAACGCTGGGGGAGCGAATTCCCCGATAGCTTGCTCCCCGCCAGTTACGCTAGTTTGGATAAGAGACAGCGAGGGGAATGGTTGAAAAAGGCTCTTCATTGGCTGGATGGGATGGAAGTTGAGGGTCAAAGGGTGCCAGCCCCTAGTGCAAAAATGGACAAAAACCTCGATGAACCGATCACCACTATAAAGGGGATCAGCACCAATCTGGCTATCAAGTTCCGCCGTCTGGGCGTCCAGACGGTGTGCGATCTGCTCTACTTCTTTCCCAGGCGCCACATTGATTACAGCAAGAGGAAAACCATCGCCGAACTTGAGGTGGGCAAGGAGCAGACCATCGTCGCTACGGTTTGGCAGGCACAGGAGGCCACCCTGGGAGGGAGGCGCTCCACCGAGGCCATCGTGGGCGATGAAACCGGAAACATGAGGGTTGTGTGGTTCAACCAGCCCTATCTTGCCAAGAAGCTGCGCACCAACTCGCAACTGGTGTTGAGCGGAAGGGTGAGCCTCTTTAGAGGGCTAAAGGTTTTCCTTTCCCCGGAACATGAGCCATTAGTAAGTGAGAATTTGACACACACAGGTCGGCTCATCCCACTCTACCCCCTCACCGAGGGGCTAAGTCCTCGCGTGGTGAGGAAGCTGGTTAAGGAGACCGTGGAGCTTTGGGCACCGCACCTTCCCGATTTCCTCCCCGAGGGAGTGAGAAGTCGTGCCCAGCTTCTCGATCTTCCCGAGGCGATAAAGCAGGCTCACTACCCCAAAAATGAGGCTCTTAAGGATAGTGCCAGAAAAAGATTGGCCTTCGATGAACTCTTCCTGATCCAGTTGGGCGTGCTCTCCAGGAGACGAGATTGGCGGGAGGGCGGTGAGGCCAACCCCATCAAGCCGGAGGGCGAAGTCCTGGAAGCCTTCCTCTGTTCCCTCCCCTTCGCCCTTACCAGGGCTCAGCAGCGTGCATTGGAGGAGATTCTCGCCGATCTCGCCAAGGTGAGGCCAATGAGCCGGCTGCTTCAGGGGGAGGTTGGTAGCGGGAAGACTGTGGTCGCCACCGCAGCGCTCTTGGCAACAGTAGCCAGCGGCTACCAGGGGGCGTTCATGGCACCCACCGAGATATTAGCGGAGCAGCATTTTCCGAACATTTCCGCTCTTTTGGCTAGGGCAGGTCGTGAGGAAAAGGTGGAGGGTAGTCTGCGAACCTTCTCCTCCATTCTCCCTCACCCGATCAACATGGCCCTGCTTATTGGAAGTATGAAGCAGAACGAAAAAGAGAGGGTGCACCGCGCCATTGCGGAGGGGGAGGTGGATATTGTGGTGGGCACCCATGCCCTGATTCAACAGGATGTGGATTTTGAGAGGTTGGGGTTAGCGATAGTGGATGAGCAACACCGCTTCGGCGTGATGCAGCGCTCCGCGCTTCGCCAGAAGGGGGGGAGCCCACACCTTCTCGTGATGACCGCCACTCCGATCCCGCGCAGCCTGGCGCTCACCCTATATGGCGACCTAGACCTCTCGGTGATCGATGAGCTCCCCCCGGGGAGACAGCAAATCAGCACAAGGTTGCTCGAGCCTGAGGAGCGAGACAAGGCCTATCATTTTCTACGCCAGCAGGTCGAAAAAGGACGCCAGGGCTTCATCATCTGCCCCCTCATTGAGGAGTCGGAGGCCATCGAGGCCAAGGCGGCGACCAATGAGTATGAGCGCCTCTCGCGGGATGTCTTCCCCGACCTACGCCTTGGGCTAGTACATGGCCGGCTCAAGTCCTCTGAGAAAGAAGAGGTGATGAGAAGGTTTCGAGGGGGGGAGCTTGATATTCTGGTGGCTACGCCGGTGGTTGAGGTGGGCATCGATGTCCCCAATGCTACGGTGATGCTCATCGAGGGTGCCGACCGTTTTGGCCTGGCGCAGCTTCACCAATTTCGCGGTCGCGTTGGCCGGGGGGAGCAACAGAGCTACTGCATCCTTGTCGCCGAGAGCCCATCGCCTGAGGGAAGGGAGCGCCTCTCCCTCCTGGAGCGCACCCAGGACGGCTTTGCACTCGCCGAGGAGGATTTGAGGCTCAGGGGCCCCGGGGAGTTCTTTGGCACCAGGCAAAGCGGGCTTCCCGACCTTAAGATGGCGAAGCTCTCTGACATTGCGCTTCTGGAGATTGCTCGCCGAGAGGCGATCCGCCTGTTTAAAGAGGACCCGGATCTCTCACGGCTGGAGCACCAGCCCCTCGCCAGGGAGGTAGCTAGGCTTTGGCAGGATGGGATCGGTGGAGTTGAGGCATGATGATAAAAGACGAGATCGCAATTCTTCTGGAGCGGGCAGCCATTGAGGCCCAGAGGAGGAACCTGCTCCCTCCTATGGCGATGCCTGAGATCCTGCTGGAGCGACCACAGAATCCGGAGCATGGCGACTATGCCTCAACCCTCCCCTTGAAGCTGGCACGGGCAGCAAGGATGAACCCCCTTGAGATCGCCCAAACCCTCGTCAACCTTATCCAGCTCCCCAAGGAGATCGAGAGCATCGCCGTGGCGCCCCCCGGTTTCGTAAATTTCTCCATGAAGAGCGATTGGCTCACCGCTCAGGTGGAGGAGATCATAACTCTTGGTGAGGAATATGGCAATTTGGACCTGGGGAAGGGTGCTAAGGTGCAAGTGGAATTCGTCAGCGTCAACCCCACCGGTCCCCTTCATGTGGGGCATGGTCGGGGCGCTATTCTGGGCAGCACCCTGGCCAATGTGCTCGCTTCCTCAGGATATGAGGTGGTCAAAGAGTATTATATTAATGATGCCGGCAGTCAGATGGATGCCTTCTATCGTTCCCTCTGTGCTCGGTATCAGCAAGCGTTGGGGCGCGATGCCCCGATGCCCTCCGAGGGCTACTTCGGCGACTATATGATCGATATCGCGGACGAGATCGTAGCTGAAGAGGGCGAAAATTTCCTCGCCGCACCAGCCGAACTGGGCAGGATCGGGATGGCGAAGGTCATCGATTCCATCAAGTCCGATCTCGAGCTATTGGGCGTGTCCTTCGATGTCTGGTTCAGCGAAAAGAGCCTTTTCGAAAATGGGCAATATGATAGGGCGATGGCCCTCCTCAAGGAAAAGGGTTATACCGGCGAAAAGGAGGGGGCAGTTTGGTTTTCCTCCACCACCCTTGGCGAGGACAAGGACAATGTGCTGGTGAGGAGCGATGGCTCCCCCACCTACTTCGCCACCGACATTGCCTACCACTATAACAAATTCATCGAGCGAGGCTTTTCCAGGGTGATCAACATCTGGGGAGCGGACCATCAGGGGCATGTCTCCCGGATGAAGGCGGTGATAAGTGCCCTGGGCATCGACCCGGAGAGGCTCCAGATTATCATCTCCCAGATGGTTACCCTGAGGCGAGGGGATGCGGTGCTCCGTGCCTCAAAGCGCACCGGGGAGATGATCACCCTTCGCGAGCTTGTGGAGGAGGTTGGCCCCGATGCCTGCCGCTTCTTCTTCCTCTCTCGCTCCGCCGATAGCCAGATGGATTTCGACCTGGAGCTGGCGAAGCGCCAATCTGCGGAAAACCCGGTCTATTATGTTCAATATGCCCATGCCCGCATCTCAAGCATCCTCCGCCTCGCCGAGGACAGGGGGATCGACTATCGAGGGGGAGATGTCTCCCTACTCACCAGTGAGCCGGAGCTAACCCTGATCAGAAAGATGCTCCAGCTACCGGAGGTAACGGAGATGGCGGCCTGCGACCTGGAGCCCCACCATCTCTCTTACTACGCCCTGGACATGGCGACCATTCTCCATAACTTCTATGAGAAGTGTCGCGTCATCTCCCAGGATGAGGCGCTCACCGCGGCGCGACTCAAACTGGTGGAGGCAGCCCAGATCGTCCTAGCGAAGGCGCTCCATCTCATGGGGATGGCTGCTCCCGAGAGGATGTAACTAGAATCCCTGTTTCTTGTATTCCTGGGCCAGTAAGGCATAGTGTTCGCAGGCTCTCTCCACCATCTTTATCTGCTCTGCGGAGAGTTCCTTTTTCACCCGAGCGGGAACGCCAAGCACTAATGACCGATCCGGTATCCTCATTCTCTCCCCAACCATGGCGTTGGCACCGATAATGCAGAAGTCGCCGATCTGGGTAAAGTCTAAAAGAGTGGCATTGATACCGACAATCACATTGTTCCCTATCCTTTCACAATGGATCACCGCAGAGTGTCCAATAAGCACATTATCGCCAATTACCAATGGGGTATCGGCATGAAGGACACTATTGTCCTGAACATTGACCATCTTGCCGATCTTTATGCTGGCAATGTCACCCCTGATCACCACCCCCGGCCAGATGCTGGAGCCCTCCCCGATCTCCACATCCCCAATAACGTAGGCTGCTTCGCTGACAAAGGCCGACTGCGCTACTTGCGGCGTCTTGCCCCCGAAGGTCTTGATCATCTCACACCCCCTTTGCCCCGATTTATCGGGGTTAATCATAGGATACCCCCGTGCTGGGAGATGTCAAGGGGATGATTCAGCTTGCCCCTACTTTGCTTTTGTGCTAGACTTCCCTGAAGGAGCAAAAGATGAAGGGTCGTGTCTTCTCCGGAGCCAGACCAACAGGAAGGCAGCATATCGGCAATTACCTGGGCGCTATCCAGAATTATGTCAAGCTCCAGGACGACTACGATTGCATCTACTGCATCGTCGATATTCACGCCCTGACCACCTTAGAGGCCACCCCGATGAAATCGGGGCTCCAGGAGAACATCCACGAGATGATGCTCGACTGGCTAGCGGCGGGGCTCGACCCCCAGAGGAGCATCCTTTTTGTCCAATCGCATGTCCCCCAGGTGATGGAGCTTCATACCCTTCTTAGCATGGTCACCCCCCTTGGGTGGCTGACGCGGGTCGCCACCTTCAAGGAGAAGGCCAGAATGCAGCCCGACAATATAAACTACGGCCTGGTGGGCTACCCTGTGCTCATGACCGCAGACATTGTGCTTTACAAGGCGAATATCGTTCCCGTGGGTGAGGATCAATTGCCCCATCTGGAGCTGGCACGAGAGATCGTGCGCCGCTTTCATTACCTCTTCGGTCCCACCTTCCCCGAACCACAGGCAAAGCTAACCAACGCCCCTTTGGTGCTCGGGCTGGATGGTGTGAACAAGATGAGCAAGAGCCTGAACAACGATATCGAGCTTGCCGCCTCCCCCGAGGATACACGGGAGCGGGTGATAAGTGCCTTCACTGACCCCGCCCGCAGATACCGCAGCGACCCCGGGCACCCTGAGGTGTGCAATGTCTATCGCCTCCACAGCTTTTATAACCCTGAGCGACTGGGAGAGCTTGGCGCAGAGTGTCGCAGCGCTGGCATTGGCTGTGTTGAGTGCAAGGAGGCTCTGGCCCGAAGCATAAATAAAGAGCTTGAGCCTTTCCGTGAGAGACGTGCCGAGTTGGCGGCAAGGCCTGGCTATGTGAAGGAGGTCATTGCCGATGGCGCTCGCCGCGCTTCGGCCATTGCCACTGAGACCTTGACTGAGGTCAAACAGAAAATGGGGCTTATTTCAAGGCAGGTCATTCCTGATTAGCATCAAAAAGATGATGAGAAAGAACGAAAGATTGCCTTTAGCCAAAAGCGGCAGGGGGGCCTTTGAGGTAGCCAATCAGGCAGTGAGAGAAGCGGGCCATGTTATTATGGCGCATTTCCACTGTGAAAAGCGTGTCTCATATAAAGCTGGAAGGAGCAACATCATCACCGATGTCGACCTCTTGGCCGAGGAGAAGATTATGGAGCTCCTTCGGGAGGAATACCCTGACTTCGGAATCATGACCGAGGAGTCGGAGGGCATCGCCGCCGACTCACCCTACACCTGGATCATCGACCCCATCGACGGCACCCGCAACTATGCCTATGGCATCCCTCACTTCTGCGTTGCCCTGGCCCTGACCCGTGGGGAGGATGTTATTTTGGGCCTCATTTACGACCCGGTGAGGGATGAGCTTTTTCGCGCTCAAAAAGGGCGGGGCGCTTTCCTCAATGATTCGCCCATCGCCGTCTCCACCAAGAAATCGCTTCAGGCATCCCTCATCAGCTTCGACATGGGCTACGATGCTGAGGTGGGGCAGGAGATGCTGGGGGTAGCGAGCGCCCTCTGGCCCGGGGTGCAGAGTGTGCGGGTGATGGGCTCGGCGGCATTGGGGCTTGCCTATGTTGCCTGCGGACGCCTCGACCTCTACTTCCACCTTTCCCTCTACCCCTGGGACCTGGCTGCCGGCATCCTCATCGTTGGTGAAGCGGGAGGCATGATCAGCGAGCTTGACGGAAAGCCGGTCGGCATCCAAAGCAAGAGCGTCATCGCCACCAACGCGGCGATCCACGAGGATTTCATGAGGCGGGTGAGGGGGGAGTGGTAAGGAAGGAGAGATTGTAATGAGGATTAGCCAGGTGTCAATTCGCAACTTTCGAGCACTGAAGCAGCTAGAGGAACTTAGGCTGGATGACATGTCGATCATAATAGGCAAGAATGATACAGGCAAGTCCAGCATTCTATACGCGCTGGACCTCTTCTTTGAGAAACGCAAGGTCAAGAGTAGTGATTACTTCAAGCCCCCTGGAAGTGCACCACGAGCGGATGCTATAGAGATTGAAGTAGTGTTCACCAACTTGGACGATGACTTGCTAGATCGATTGAGAGCAGAAGGTTATCTACAAGCGGACGACTGCTTGAGAATAAAGCGTACATTTACAGGTGACAGCGAGCAGAAGACCGAGCAACTGCGAACAGAAGCAGTGTGTGAGGACTTCATCAATGAGGAATTTCGGAATCTTCCATTGAGGAGGGAGGCTGAACTCAACGCTCTTATTAAGGAGAAAGGCATACCCGAGGTGGGTCGTTCAGGTGCAGGGCGGACCAACTGGGAACGATGGGGGGTGATCCGCCAGTGGGCAGCAGAGCATGGAGAGGCACGTAAGACTCAGCCGCTGGAGCCGAGCCGAGACGCGTTAAGTGCGATAAAGGCAGCACTTCCCCAGTTTGTGCTATTTCCTGCCGTTACGAGCCTGGCCACAGACCAAGCTTCATTCCAGCGCGAGTTCAGCGAACTTGTGGCGGATGCACTCCAAGAGCAAGCCGCTATACAAGATACACTGGAGAAGGAGATTAAAACTAGAGTGCGGGATGAGGTATCTAGGCTAGAGAGCCTGATCCTTCAGCAGACAACAGCCATTACTGGGGTATCTCCCCGGACTGAATTCGACTGGGGAAAGCTGGTCACGCTTGACCTTGACGTGAGGGATGCTGCAGGCATAGAGGTTGAATTGGGCAACAGGGGGTTGGGAATCCAGCGTCTCACCTGGGTGGCGTTTTTCAATTACAGAGTCCAAAAACCGTCACGGGAGGGGCTGGAAGCCAAACCTTACGTATTCGCAATGGAGGAACCTGAGGTCTTTCTTCACCCGGGGGCGCAAAGGGAGCTTTTCTACGCACTTCGGCGCAATTCTGAGGCTGGGACCCAAGTCCTCGTCTCGTCTCACTCGCCTATATTCGTGGATAGGAGCAGCCTTGCAAGGGTCATTCTTCTTAGAAGAGATGCTAATGGCGTAGCTAAGGCGTTCCACGCCGCTGGCTCTGACATTTCTGAGGAGGAGTTGGTCCAAGCAGTCAAGTTAGAGCTGGGATTGCGCAATAGTGACTACTTCTTCGCTAATTGCGTTCTCCTAGTGGATGGTGACACTGAGGAGGCAGCATATCCCCAGCTGGCTCGAAAGTTCTTGGGCAAAGAGCCGGATGAAATTGGACTGCAAATAGTCAAACTAGGTGGAAAGACAAACGCTAGGCTTTTCATCCAAGCGCTCAGAGTTTTCGATGTCCCCCGGGTTCTGGTCGCTGATAAGGATGCAGATCAACTTGAAACCGGCAAAAAGTACCGCCCGGTAGAGCTAGTCAGAGAAGGGCTCATTGCTGAGGACGATTGCTTCCGATATGACCAAGGAGAATTTGAACACGAGTTTCCAGACGAGGTACTGGCACAAACGCTTAATGATTCAAAAATTGAGGGTGTTTCTTTTACAGCAGATGAGATTTGCAGTTTTAAAGCAGCTGCTGAGCCAGGCAAGAAGTTCATGAATATTCTCGACTCTGAACTCTGGAAGCGGGCAAAGTACCATCTTGACAAGAAAACTTTTGGTTATAGTCTAGCTATTAACTGTCCCAACGAAGATATTCCGCGTAAGATGAAGGATGCTTTAGATCGGGTGGCGTTCCACTGCGAGCTAAAGCGCACCTAACCGTTTCATCTATCCCGCGCCACACTGTCCACCAGCCAGCCTTTGAGCAGGTTGTGCAGCTCATTGTGGCACACCTATTTCCCCACAAGCTCATATCTGGAAATATCCAGGAACCTATATCCCTCTCTCAATACCTTACTAGTGTCGATTATCTTTATCCGCCTTTTGAAGATGGGTCCATCGATGACAAAGGTGTGATATTCCCCCTGTTCACCACAGATGTGAATGTTGGATTCTTTGCTGAGTCTATCGAGATCTTCGATGAATTCGCTGCTCATGTTTCGCCCCAGCCACTTTTCGCTAAACAATTCGGCCTTGGCAGTGACCACAACCGCCTCGAAGCCGGCATCTATGAAGTCGCTGAGGAGCCTTTGGGGCTCAGCACCCCACAGGGGCAATATGGGATTCACCCCGAGCTCCCCACAGACCCGCTCTACCCAGTCCTTGTGCTCCTGGAGATCGATGTCCCCGAATACTACCCCATCAATCCCCTTTTGTTTCAGCTCCGCTACTGCCCTCTTAAATTCCTGCTCGTAGGTCTCCCAGGTGGTCTCCCTTTGAAGGATGGGTATTTCCATAGCCTCGGCCTGGGTCGCTATCAATTTGGGGTCTAGACCGTGGGACATGCTCCTTTTAGCGTCCCGATTTACCATATTCAAGAGAAAGCAAACCTGGCAAGCACCTGGAGATTGCCCTATAGAGCGAAACAGTGAAAAGCAGCTATCCTTACCACCGCTCCAAGATACCGCGACCTTTAGCCCTTTGCTCATCAAGCGCGGTGCCTCTTAACGAAGTGGTTCATCCGCTCCAGCGCCTCCTCGATCTCCGCCATACTGGTAGCGTAGCAGCAGCGGATGTAGCCCTCGCCACACTCGCCAAAGGTGGAGCCTGGGATCACGGCCACCCGATCCTCAAGGAGAAGCCTCTCGGCAAACTCCTCTGAGGAGAGCCCGGTGCTCTTTACTGAGGGGAAGGTGTAAAAAGCTCCCCTGGGCTCAAAGCAGGTGAGCCCGATATCGTTTAGCCCCTTGACCATGACGCGGCGGCGCTTATCATACTCGGCTACCATCTCTTGAATCTGCGCCTCCCCTTCCTTGAGCGCCTCGATTGCCGCCATCTGCGCCATCGTCGGGGCACACATCATAGTATATTGGTGAATCTTCATCATCGCCTCGATGACCTCCTCCCTTGCCGCAACATAACCTATCCGCCAGCCAGTCATGGCATAGGCTTTGGAGAAGCCGCTCAAGAGGATGGTGTGCTCCTTCATCCCTGGCAGGGAGGCAAAGCAGGTGTGCTCCACTCCATAGACCAGGCGGTTGTAGACCTCATCGGAGATCACAATTAGGTTGTGGCGCAGGGCTACCTCGGCCACCTTCATTAGCCCCTTGCGATCCATCACCGCCCCAGTGGGGTTATTGGGATAGCCCAGGAGGAGTGCCTTGGTTCTTGGGGTGATCCGCCTCTCGATGTCCTGGGCTTTAACCTGGAAATCGTTCTCGATGGTGGTGGGCACGGGGACGAACACCCCTCCTGCCAGTATAGTGCAGGGCATATAGGAGACATAGCCCGGTTCGGGGATGATGACCTCATCCCCCGGATCGAGGATAGCCCTCATCGCCAGGTCGATCCCCTCGCTGACGCCAACGGTGATCAAAAGCTCGCGCCTGGGGTCGTAGTCCAGGCCATAGTGAGCCTTGAGATAGCGGGCGAGTTCCTCCCTCAGCTCCAGAAGCCCATAGTTGGAGGTGTAGGAGGTGTATCCCTTCTCCAAGGAATATATCCCCGCCTCGCGAATGTGCCACGGAGTGACAAAGTCGGGCTCGCCGACACCTAGAGATATGACCCCCTCCATGGAGGCGAGGAGGTCGAAGAACCTCCTGATCCCCGATGGGGGGATGCCTCTGACACGCTCAGAGATAAGGTTTCGCTTCTTCATTTTTTCGCTCTTTCATTGCTACAAGGCAATCGTTATATGATTTCCAGATTTACCGCCTCTTGAATTTTGTCGATCGCGATGTTCGAAATTAAGGCATAATGGGCACCCGCTTCGGTCTCTCCTCACCCTCAAGAATCTCACCATCCTCTTTGTATCGCTTCAAGAGGAAGTGGGTCACCGTTCCCTGCACCCCCTCAAGGGGGGCGAGCTTCTGGGAGATGAAGCCGGCGACCTCTTGCATGGTCTTGCCCACCACGAATACGGCAAGGTCGTAGGTGCCTGAGATCAGATAGACGGTGCGCGCCTCGGGGAAGCGATAGATCCTCTCGGCGATGGCGTCGAATCCCACCTCCCGCTGCGGAACTACCCTCACCTCAACCAAAGCCCAGACCTGCTCCTCGCCCAGCTTATCCCAGTTGACCATCGTCTTGTATTTAAGGATGGTGCGGTCGCCCTCCGCCTTCTTGATTGCCTCCTCCACCTCAGCCAGCGGGATACCGGTCATGGTGGCGATCTGCTGGGGGGTTTTTCGAGCATCCTGCTCCAGGATTCTAAAGATTTCGTTCATTGCCATCCTCCTTTTTGAGCGAGAACACAGAAGGTGGTGAAGTATCTCCCTCGATAATTGGATCTTTGGGGGTCATCGAGCAGGCTTGGGCTGTAGTCATGCCCGTCTACCAAGATGAGGCCAGCCCGCTCAAGCGTCTCTACAAAGACCTCCTGGATGTCATAAAGGCGATAGGCGGCGCCGATGCCATCATATATCGCCCCGAGGCTCCAGTTATCCGTCTTTTGCAGCTCCGGCTCGTAGGCATCCGAGGTCAGGTATAAATAACCGCCCTTTTTGATAACCCGCCCCATCTCCAAAAGAGCCCTTTTGGTCGAAGAAAGGAAATCTTCGTATGGTATCGGCTTCCAGTCTAGCGTTATGTCAAGATGCTCGATGGTTGAGATGCACAGCACCAAGTCGAATCTTTCGTCCTTATAGGGCAGGTTAAGCATTGTGCCGCAAGTGGTCTCTACATTATTCTGACGGCATCTTTCTCTGAAGCCCTCCTTGTCCGGTGCCATGGGCTGGGGGTAGTCGATAGTTGTAACCCGTGCCCCCTTTTGCGCCAGAAAGAGGCAGAAGGTGCTATCGCCAGGACCGACATCGAGCACCTTCAAGCCGTTGAAATCGCCGATGAAATTTGTGAGCTTGCCATATTCCCATGCCTTGAGCCCATCGATGGAGCTATCGGAGAGGCGGCTTCTCAAATAGGAATCGAAGCGCATTATCTCGCCCGCTTCGTGGCGCAATTGGACGAGATGCCTCTTATCTATAAAAGTATTGTGTTCCATCATATCTCGATTAGCGACCACGAATCCTCCGCCTCATGATAGCAAAGCTCGAAGCGCCTGTCATCCTCTGTCTTCACAATAAAATGCCTCTCCCCCGGCTCCAGCCACTCCCTTTCCACCTCCTTCACCTCATACCTCTTATCCTGCCACACGAAGGAAGCGGGGCGGTCGGCATAGCTGCGCCCGGAGTAGCACTGAACTTTAAGATTATTCAACCTTCTGCCCTTTCCAAATCCACCTGGCGATATGATAAAAGCGGGCTCGTCCTATCTGGGCTACAGGCGCTTGTACTCCGTTGAGGACAGGACAATGGCGACCCAATGCTGTGTAGAGTTTCGCCGACGGCGAGAGAAGTTCAAGTCCGAAGCCCTGGCACCTCGTTTCCCTGGTGGAGGACTGATATCCACCGTAGATTTCTCCTCAAGCTGGTGAGAAGTGATTAGGAAGGGATAGGACCAGCCTTGGGCCGCGTATTCCGCTAATTTAGGCATCAATTCATTGCGCAGTCTCTCCACTGTGAAAACTCCATACCACCCTGTGACATACCTTCGTCGAAGTGGCTTCCCAGATGCATCCAGTTCACATTCGTAGGCGCTGACGCGGTCACGTGGAATGTTTCGCGGCACTTGAATTTTACTCATTGCTATCTTTCGTCACTCTCCTTATCTGCGCTCTCCGCTCCCCCCAGCGGGTCGCCTGCTCATAGGCGAAAGAGCAACTCAAAGTAACAATAGGTCTACACGCTTAAGTTTTTTTGTTACCGGGTCAACTTGATAGCCCATTGTCTCTAAGGCTATGGCGCCAAGCACAGGGGTGTCATCCTTTTCACCAAATGCTACTTGAGTGAAGGCAATTCTATCTTCATATTTAAGAAGCAGCGGGCCAATATCTCGCTCGATACCGCCTCCCCCGAAAACTCTGAAGCTGTCTCTTTTCACCGGCTTTATTCCCAGCCCATCTAATATTTGGCGGGGAATCACGCTCATAGTGGCGCCAGTGTCTATGAGAAGCTCCACTTCCTTTTGCCTCTCCTGTTCAAATGGATTACATACTAGAATCTTTACATAAGTGAACCCCATAACCCCCCCTTACTAAATCTGCGGCCTCCTCTCCCCCTTTTTCGAAAGCCCCGGCCGCCGCCTCCACCACCCTGTCGCCTGCTCATAGGCAAAGGCGATGCGAAACAGCATCTCCTCGGAGAAGGGCTTGCCCAGTATCTGCATTCCCACCGGAAGCCCGTCGCAGAAGCCGGCGGGAACGGAGAGGCCGGGGATGCCGGCGATGTTTATCGGCAATGTGCACACATCGCTCAGATACATCTGGAGCGGGTCGTCCACCCTCTCCCCGATCTTGAACGCCACCGTCGGCGAGGTGGGCGTGATCAGGGCATCGTAGCGCTCAAAGGCATCCTCGAACTCCCGCCTGATAAGGGTGCGCACCTTCTGCGCCTTCAGGTAATAGGCATCGTAGTAGCCTGCGGAGAGGGCATAGGTGCCGAGGATGATGCGCCGCTTCACCTCGGGGCCAAAGCCAAATTGCCTGGTCTTCTCCATAGAGTTCCACATGCTCTCTCCCTCATAGGAGAAGCCATACTTAACCCCATCGTAGCGGGCGAGATTCGCCATAGCCTCGGAGGGGGCGATGATATAGTAGGCGGCGAGGGCATATCTTGTATGAGGTAGCGAGACCTCCCAATCAACCGTCGCCCCAAGCTCCTCGAGCTTTGCGATGGCAGTGCGCATCACCTCCTCAACCCCCTTCTGCATCCCCGCAACGAAGTATTCCTTTGGGACACCTAACTTAATCCCCCTAAGATCGGGGATGAGCGATTTCGTGTAGTCGGGAACGGGGTAGTTCACCGAGGTGGCATCGCTGGGGTCATAGCCGGCGATGACATTCATCACCAGGGCGGAGTCAGTAACATCCCTGGTCATCGGCCCGATCTGGTCAAGGGAGCTGGCGAATGCTACCAGGCCGTATCTTGAGACCCGGCCATATGTGGGCTTGAGGCCAACGATGTTGCAGAATCCCGCCGGCTGGCGGATGCTCCCCCCGGTGTCGGAGCCCAGGGCATAGATTGCCTCGCCGGTGGCCACCCCTACCGCCGGTCCGCCGCTTGAGCCGCCGGGGACACGACCCAAGTCCCAGGGATTACAAGTGATAAAAAAACCCGAGTGCTCGTTGGATGAGCCCATAGCGAACTCATCCATATTCCCCTTTCCCACCATCACCATGCCAGCGTCCCTCAGCTTTTCCACCACCGTGGCATCGTAAGGGGGGACGAAATCCTCCAGCATTCTTGAGGAGCAGGTGGTGCGAATCCCCCTGGTGCACATATTGTCCTTAATCAACACCGGCACACCGGTGAGGGGGGTGAAATCACCGGCGCGAATTCGCTCATCAGCCTGCTCCGCCTGATGAAGGGCTTCGTCCGCGGTCACGCTGACAAAGGCGCGAACCCTTTTTTCGACCTGGGCGATCCGTTCTAGGACGGCCTTCGTTAGTTCAACAGAGGAAAGTTGCCTTGTCCGCAGCAACTCGTGAGCCTGATGAATGCTGACATCGTAGAGGTTCAACTCTTCCTCCGCCGATGATTAGCTTTCGAGGTGGCGAAGGTATTCGCTATACCAGCAAAGGTGGTGTAGGACCTTCGCCGACCTCTCCGGGGTGGGATACATAATAAGCCCATTTTCCCTGAGCTTTTGGAACACTGGCATCCGCCTCATCGCGTAGGAAGTGATCAAGCTAGTGATGATGATCGGCTTCTGATATTTATCCATGTACTCCATAGCGATGTCCAAATTCTTTATCTCATCTGCCTCAATAAAGTCCATCATTTTCATCGCCTGATCCCTGAGGAATGAGGGCATGGAAATAGGGAGGGAGCCCGTTATTCGCCACACACTTGACATCCCGATGGAGCCGACGGAGAGGATAGCATCGATATTCTCATCCTCCATCATCGGCCAGAGGCAGGGATAGGTGACGAAGCCGGCAGCCACCGTGTCCACCGGGTTCTGACGGGGCCAGCGCTCGGGCAGGATCTTGTCCAGTTTTTCCAGGGTGCTCCCAGATAGAGTGGCGATCTCCAGTCCCAGCCTTGAGCAGGCATCTGTAGCCACCACACCATGTCCTCCTCCTCCTGTCAAAATGCCTATCCTCCTCCCCTTGGGCAGGGGCTGGCGAAGGAGCGCTGCGGCGACATCGAAGAGCTCCTCGATCTCATCCGCCCTAATGACACCGGATTGCTTGAGCACCGCATCGGAGACGATATCGGATCCCGACAGGGCGCCAGTATGCCCCCTTGCCGCCTTTGCCCCCGCTTCTGTCCTGCCCACCTTTACAGCGACGATAGGCTTGCTCCTTGTTATCTCTCTAGCAAGCTTTAAAAAACGCCTCCCCTCTCTGAATCCCTCAATGTAGACGCCAATGACCTTGGTCTCCGGGTCCTGGGCGAGATACTCCAGGTAGTCCTCAAGGTGCAGGTCAGCCTCATTGCCGCTGGAGACAAGCTTGCTGAGACCTACGCCTGCCTCAATTGCGCAACGAAGAATATGTCCGGCAAAACCGCCGCTTTGAGCCACAATTCCCAGGTGCCCCCTTACGATCCCCGTGGTGGGCACAAAACCCGTGGTGAAAAAATTTGAAGCTGTGTTAAAGTGCCCCATGCAGTTCGGCCCCACGAAGCGTAATCCCCCTCGCTTGGCGATAGCCACAATCTCCCGCTCCACCCTGACCCCCTCCTCACCAGTCTCCCCCAGCCCGGCGGAAACAACCAGCCCCGCCTTAACCCCCTTGGCGACGCAATCCTCCACCACCGTGGGAACATCGATGTAGGGGATGGCGATCACCACAAATTCCACCGGCTCAGGAACATCCCTAATACTCTTGTAGGCCTTTAACCCCGCCACCTCGGGTCTCTTGTTGTTTATGGCGTAGATCTTCCTATCATCCTTGGTCTCCAAGACGCGATTGATGATGTTGAACCCCCATTTACCGGGGAAATTGGAGGCGCCGACCACAGCAATAGAGCGGGGATTAAATAGGTAGCTATCGAGATACTCAAAAAGGGGCCGGTTCATTTTTCAGCCTCCATTTTATTGTTCCAGCACTGCTCTCACCCTGAAGCAGCCCTCCTCCTGGCGAGGAGCGTTAGCGAGGATCTCGCTCTGGGGTAAGGAAGGCGCCGCCTCGTCCTCCCGCACCACATTCTCCAGGGGGATCGGGTATGCGGTAGGCGGAACATCGCCGGTATCAACCTGCTTCAAAACCTCGAAATTCTCCAGGATATTGGAAAGCTGCCCCTGGAATTTCTCCAGCTCTGCCTCAGAGAGACCCAACCGGCAAAGGGTGGCGATGTGCACCACTTCCTCACGACTCAGCTTCACTTTTCACCCCCCCGACTAGTCGGGGTAGACTTGCCGATTATACACCCAACAATGCTCACAAGCAACACTAATGGAGGTTGTTTACCAACCCCTCACCCTTTGTCCCTCTCCCCTTATGAAGGGGAGAGGGAAGGAATTTCTTAAAGGGGCTTCGCCCCTCTCTAAACTCTCTTCCCCCTCTCCTTGAGAAGGAGAGGGGGATTAAGGGGGTGAGGTTAATAA
>JACUUT010000069.1 GCA_014859165.1 Dehalococcoidia bacterium | reverse complement strand
TCTGAGGGCACCATTCCTGCTGCTAGGCTTTACCTGGAAAACCTAGAGGGCAGCGAGATAGCGAGGCTTTTCTATGTGGAAAACACCTTTACCTTTGAGGAGACGGGAAAGGAGCGGAGGGAGCGCTGGCAGTGCGGTGCTGAGCTCATCGGGAGTAGCCAGCCCCTAGCGGATGTGGAGCTTGTGCTTCTCGCCCTGGAGGCTCTGGGGAAACTGGGCATCGCTCCCCTGGAGGTAAGGCTATCCCACGCTGGCTTGATTAAGGCACTCCTCGGGGAGCTGGGACTGGGGACTGCGGAGCAGACCCAGATATTCGACCAGATTCTGGAGGGGAATATAAAGGCATTGGGTGAGATAAAGACTGAGGATGTTGACCTAAAGCGGGCTCTAGCCATTTTATTGGAGGTCAAGGGGAGCTCGCCTGGCTTTTTGGAAAATGTCAGGGCTCTCCTGGGGAAAGCCTTGCCCAGGCTTGAGCCCAGCCTCAATAATCTCGTGAGCATTGCCCAACTGCTCGCTGCTATGGATTGCCCTTACCAAATCGATATTGCCTCAGGGAGTGGTTTTGAATACTATACTGGGGTTATGTTTCAATTCTATGCCGCGGCGGAGCAGGTAGGGGGAGGGGGCAGATATGATGACTTGATCCCACTGGTGGGCGGTCCCCCTGTTCCTGCCTCAGGTTTTGCTCTATATATGGACCAACTGATGAATCTCGTGAAGATGGAGGAGCGCTCTTATCAAAGGATTCTGGTCCTCTCTCAGGGCAGCGATATGAAGGGGCTTAAGGCGTGCTTCGAGGTGGCACGCTCATTGAGAGAGGCGGGCTATCTCGTCGAGCTGGACCTGGGGCAAAAAGAAGTGTCATGTTACCGATGGATTCTTTCGGTGTCAAGCGAGGGTCTCTTCCGCTTGACAGACCAGACTACCGGAAGGGAGAGCGAACTAGCCTCCGCTGCACAAACCCTGAAGATAATGGAGGGGTCCGGGTGAAGCTGGCCTTACCGAAGGGGCGACTTTTATCTGATACCTCAACTTTGCTTGAGAGGGCGGGGATCGAGCTTTCGGATTATGATGAGCGGTTGCGCTCCTATCGCCCCAGGTCCACCAATTTCCCCAACCTATTCCTTAAGGTGTTTCAGGAGAAGGACATACCCATTCAGGTGGCTATAGGCAATTATGATTTGGGGATCTGTGGTCTCGACTGGGTGGAGGAGTTCCTGGTTAAATACCCCAGTGGCGACCTGGTGAAGGTGAGGGATCTAGGCTATGGCAAAAGCGATTTGTATGTAGTCGCCAGCAGGTATGCCGGGGTGTCCTCGGTTGGGGAGATCAACAATGGATTTGAAAGGGTGCGCATTGTCAGCGAGTATCAGAACCTGGCGGAACTTTTCGCTCTTAGGCTGAGATTAAGGAGATTCAGCATTCTCCCCATATGGGGGGCTGCCGAGGTCTATCCCCCGGAGAGCGCGGATCTTGCCTTAATCGCCGAAACATCCGTAGGCAGCTTTGCAAACTATAATCTGGTTGCGCTTGCCAGGATTCTCACCTCTAAAGCCTTTTTAGTCGCCAATCGAAACAGCCTGGCAAAGGCTGATATGAGCGAGCTTCTTACCCATCTTCGTGCCCCTGAGGTGGAAGCTTCGGAGGAGCAGCCCTTGCCTGTAATCACTGGTGAAAAGGTCGAAAAGGGCGAAAAAAGCGGAAAAATCCGTCTCGCCCTACCCGATGGGCACCAGCAACACCCCACCACGGAATTTCTAAAAAGGGCGGGAGTTAATATCCGCGGTTATTCTGAGGCATTGGAAACTCGCCGCCCCACCCCTGAGCTTGCTGGGGTTAGCGTTAAGGTGATCAGGCCTCAGGATATGCCCATTCAGGTGGCAAACGAGAACTTCGACCTGGCGATCACCGGCAAGGACTGGTTAAAAGACCACCTTTATCGCTTCCCCTCAAGCCCCGTGAGGGAAATTTTGTCTCTGGGATTTGGGAAGGTGAGCATTGTTGCTGTGGTGAGCCGTGATTTGCCCGTTAACGATGTCTATGAATTGAGGGACTTGGTAAAAGGGGGGCTTCTACCCATCATCAGGGTAGCTTCGGAGTATGTTAACATCGCCGATAAGTATGCTCGGGATAATCATCTGGAGCGCTATAAGATAATCCCCACCTGGGGGGCGAGCGAGGCCTTTCTCCCTGAAGACGCTGACCTGCTCATCGAAAACACCCAGACAGGGGAGACCTTATCTAGGCACAACCTTAGAATTATCGACACCCTTTTTGAGTCCGCGGCGTGCCTTATTGGCAATAAGGACACCTTATCCCATCCATCGAAGAAGGCCAAGATAGATCATATCATTAAGATTATGGAGGAGACAGTCGGGAAAGGCTTCTAATAGTAAACCGCTAAAAAGGTCGAAAAAGATGCCACCAATTTGCTTCCATCTAAGCATTGCCAAAGATGCTGCGGAGCAGCTTTATAATCCCACAATAGACCAAAATATGGCGAGTTACCTTATTGGCGCTACTTCGCCCGATGTTCACATCATTACCGGCGTCAGCCGAGAGGGAACCCACTTCTTCGACCTGGAGGACGAGTGCTGCGAGAGTGGGGTAAAGCTGATCTTCAAAGCTCATCCCAATCTTGCTAAGGGGGGTAAGCTGGATGCCACCACGAAATCTTTCGTTGCCGGCTACCTTTCTCATCTGGTTACCGATGAGATTTGGCTCCGTGACATCTATCGCCCTTTCTTCGGCAATTCCTCTCTGTTGAGCGGAGACCTGATGGCTAACATGCTCGATAGGCTGCTCCAGTTCGAGCTCGATCGCCGGGAGCGGGAGGATAGAAGGAAAATGGAGGAGATTCAGACGCAAATTGATGATTGGGAGCCAAATGTGAATATCGGTTTTTTGAGCAATCTTGACTTGAGGCAATGGCGAGACTTCATCTGCACCGCGACAGATCGCGAACCAACCCTGGCCTTTTTCCCACTCTATGCCCGAAGATTTCTCATCCCCAGGAAAAAGATCGATCCTGAGCAGTTAAAGCGGTTCCTCTCCGCAATGCCTGCCTCGTTGGAGTGGGCTATCCAGTATGTCACACCGGGGCGACTCACTGCCTTCAAGGAAAAAGCAATAAGCCAGTCTGCGGCCGTGGCTGGGGAGTATCTAGGTGAGGATAATTAGGCACATCGAGGAAGCGAAGGCCTCATTGCGGCGTTCCCCATTCGAGCTTGGCGAAGTCCCACTTGAGGTGAAGCAAAAGATAAGGGATGTTTTCGCTCTGGAGCTCACTCCTGAGGAGGCGGTGGGCAGGGTCATCGCTGAGGTGCGAAATAAAGGGGATGCTGCCCTCTTAGACTATACGAAAAGAATCGAGGGGGTAGAGCTTACCTCTCTTGAGGCAACCAAAGAGGAGATCAGGGAAGCCTATGAAAATGTGGACAGGGAGCTTATCTCCGCCCTTAGTGTTGCTGCGGAGCGGGTGCGCTCCTTTCACCAAGCCCAGCTTAACCATAGCATCAAGGGATTCATGGAGGGGGGGCTAGGGCAAATCGTCCGCCCTTTGGGGAGGGTAGGCATCTATGTTCCCGGGGGTACCGCCTGCTACCCATCGACGGTGCTGATGACGGCGATCCCCGCACGGGTCGCCGGGGTTGAGGAGATCATTTTAACCACTCCTCCCGGAAAGGGCGAAAAAGGCGAGATACCACCAGCTACGCTGGTGGCGGCGGACATCGCTAAAGTGGACCGGGTTTTCAAGGTGGGCGGTGCTCAAGCCATTGCCGCCCTTGCCTTTGGCACCCAGTCTGTCCCCAGGGTGGATAAGGTCTGTGGCCCCGGTGGGCTCTTCGTTGTCCTGGCAAAGAGGATGGTCTTTGGCGCCGTCGATATCGATGGTCTAGCAGGACCCACTGAGACGGTGATATTAGCTGATGATTCCGCAAGTCCCGTCCTTTGCGCCATCGACCTCCTGGCCCAGGCGGAGCACGATGTGCTGGCCTCTGCCATCCTGATCACCACCTCCTCTAAGCTGGCTGAGGCGGTCAACGATGAGCTGGAGCGCCAGATTAAGGGGCTTGGGCGGGCTAAAATTGCCCGCCAGTCGCTGGATAAAAGGGGCAGGATAATCGTGGTCGCTGACATGGAGCAAGCCATTGAGCTGATTGATCTTTATGCCCCGGAGCATCTATCTTTAATGTTGCGAGATGCCTCGTCTTATATGGAGAGGATTCGCAATGCTGGGGGGATCTTCATCGGTGAAAGCTCTCCTGAGACCCTGGGCGACTATGTCGCCGGGCCAAGCCATGTCATGCCCACGGGGGGCAGCGCTCGCTTCCGCTCTCCCCTTGGCGTCGGCGATTTTCTCAAGCTCACCAGCGTCGTCTCTTTAAGCGATGAGGATTTGAAAGCGTTGGGTGCTGTAGCAGCGACTATCGCCAGGGCTGAGGGGCTTACCGCCCATGCCCGAGCGGTTGAGGCAAGGCTGAAGTAGGGAGGAAATCGATGAGCTCTTTTGACATCGAGAGGCTGATCCGTGGCGACCTCTTGAGCCTCAAGGCTTATCAGCCCATCATTCCCCTCGATGTGCTCAGCGAGAGGGCTGGCATCCCCATTAAGGGGGT
>JACUUT010000068.1 GCA_014859165.1 Dehalococcoidia bacterium | reverse complement strand
CACTAGATAGTCAATTCTTGCCTGGATGGTGGCGAAGTTGGTAAGCATCCCCCCTAACCAGCGTTGATTCACATAGAACATACCACATCGCTTGGCCTCCTCCTCCACTGTCTCCTTAGCCTGCTTCTTGGTGCCCACAAAGATAATGTCCTCGCCCTTGGCGACGATGTGGCGAACAAAGTCGCAGGCTTTGTTTAACATAGAAGCCGTCTGCTCCAAGTCGATGATATGGATGCCATTTCTCTCAGTGAAGATGTATTTCTTCATTCGAGGGTTCCAGCGGCTGGTCTGGTGACCAAAATGGGCCCCCGCCTCCAGCAGCGATTTGATGGAGATTTCCTCTACTTCAATCCTTTCCTCTTCCATGCTCCCCCTTTATTCGATTCCAAAGTGTAAGTATAGCATAGGGAGAGGGGGCAAGGCAACATCGTTGAAAAATTTCCAGCTTTATGCTACATTAGACACGGGAGGGATCGCATAGTGGTCTAGTGCGGCCGCCTGCTAAGCGGTTACCCTGAGAAATTGGGGTCGTGGGTTCGAATCCCACTCCCTCCGCCATAGAGGTTCGGAGATTGCCCCTGAATTAGGGGTATATTTTTAACTGCTAAAAAGGGGGCTTTCAATGCCTTTTTATCATATCTGGACCATCGGCTGCCAAATGAATAAGGCTGACTCCCAGCGCATTGCCAGCTATCTGGAGAAAATAGGCTATCAGGCTAGCCCAAAGGCTGAGGAGGCTGAAATCATTGTGCTCAATAGCTGCGTGGTGCGCCAGAGCGCTGAGGATCGCGTCATCAACAAACTTGGTTCCCTCAAATCATTGAAGAGGCGGCAAAATCCCATCCTGGCCCTCACCGGCTGCCTCGTTGACTCAAGGGTCGATGACCTCAGGCGTCGCTTACCACAAGTGGACCTCTTTTTCAAACCACAAGCTTTTTTCGAACTTTGCCGATTCCTTGAAGAACGTGGGCTAGCTCTTGAGAGATTGGATTCAGGCTTGGTTCCCCCCAGTCCCAGGCCTAGCGCCTTTGTCCCCATCATTCAGGGCTGCAACAAATTCTGCACCTACTGCATCGTGCCCTATCGCCGGGGACGGGAGCGGAGCCGTCCCCTGGAGGAGATCATCTGCGAGGTTGAAGAGCTTGCGTCTCGTGGTGTGAGGGAGGTTACACTACTGGGGCAGAATGTGGACTCCTATGGTCATGACTTGCCTGAAAAGCCCGACCTTGCCGCTATCCTTGGGGAGCTGAGCCGGGTCGATGGTTTGGCTCGGATACGCTTCCTCACCTCTCACCCTAAAGATATGGGCCAGCGGCTTCTTGAAGCGATGGCCCAGCTCGAAAAAGTCTGCGAGCATCTGAGCATTCCCATTCAGGCAGGGGACGATGATATTTTGCGGGCCATGAGGCGGGGCTATACTGTGGCACAATATCGCCAGCTTATCGAGCGCATTCGCAGCGCCATCCCCGATATCGCCCTGAGCACCGATGTCATTGTTGGCTTCCCCGGTGAGAGGGAGGAGCAGTTTCAGCGGAGCTACGATTTACTTGGCGAACTCAGGTTCGATACTGTTCATGTCGCTTGCTATTCGCCGCGCCCGGGGACCATCGCCTCAAGAAGGCTTACTGATGATGTCCCCTATGAGGAGAAGGTGAGACGGCGGGAGATGATTGAACACCTCCAAGAGGGGATTGTCACTGAGATCAACGCTCAGCTTTTAGGTAGCACAGTTGAGGTCCTAGTTGAGAATCGAAAGAACGAAAAATGGTGGGGGCGCACCAGGACTGATAAGCTCGTCTTCTTTGAGGATGAGGCCGACCGCCTCGGGCAACTTGTGAAGGTCAGGATCGAAAAGACAAGCCCATGGTCATTACAGGGGAAGGTTGAGTAAACTGAGGGTGTGGATCGATGTATGCGGCATTCTTGTGGGATGGTTATGATAAGATGGCTGAAATAATCGCTGTTTGCAGAAGTGACCAAAAAGGCACTAGGAAAAAAGATGTAGGAGAGGGCTTCCTCAGAGAGAACTATGGAATCCTTCAGGATGCCCATGCTGATGAGAATACCCATCGGCAGGTAAGTTTAATTGCCATGGAAAGCATCAACAAGATGCGAGAGCTGGGGCTGGAGGTAGGACCAGGGGATTTCGCCGAGAATGTGACCACAAAGGGATTAAACCTTGTTTCTTTACCTTTAGGCACTCGAATATCCTTGGGTGAAAATGCTATCTTAGAGGTAACTCAGATCGGTAAAGAATGCCATACCCCTTGTGCTATTTATCACCAGGTGGGCATGTGTATCATGCAACAAGAGGGGGTATTTGCTAGGGTAATTCGTAGCGGGTTGATAAAAGTTGGCGATGAGGTAAGGGCATCCTCACTAAAGCGGTGATCGCTTTAAAGAGGGGCAAGAATGATGTTCAGATCCCAAGAAAGCACTATCGAGGCTCTTAAGGAAAGAATCCTCCAGCTCAAAAAATCGCTCAATGCGGTGATTGTAGCTCATAATTATCAGCGCCCTGAGGTGCAGGACATCGCCGATTTTGTGGGCGATTCCCTGGAGCTGGCGCGCCAGTGCACCCAGGTGGATGCCGATGTCATCGTCTTCTGCGGCGTCCATTTTATGGCGGAGAGCGCCGCCATTCTCAACCCGGAGCGAACTGTGCTCCTTTCAGAGGCGGACGCCGGCTGCCCCATGGCGGATATGATTAGTGAGGATGACATCAGGGAGTGGAAGGAGAGGTATCCAGACGCCGCTGTTGTCTGCTATGTGAACTCCTCGGCTCGGGTCAAGGCTCAGAGCGATATTTGCTGCACCTCGGCCAACGGGGTTAAGGTGGTGGAGTCGCTCCCCAACCATGAGGTCCTGTTCATCCCCGACCAGCACCTGGGGCATTACATTTCGGCAAAAACCGAAAAGCGAATGATTCTTTATCCTGGTTTCTGTATTGTCCATCAGCGGGTCGACCCGAGGCATATCAGGTTTGCCAGGGAGCTTTATCCCGATGCCGTTGTTCTGGTGCACCCTGAGTGCTCTGCTGAGGTTATCGCACAGGCTGACGCGGCGCTGAGCACATCGCAGATGTTCCGCTATGCTAAAGCGAGTGCAAAAGAAACCTTTCTTATCGGCACCGAGGAAGGGATCCTTCATCGCATGCGTCGGGAGAACCCAGATAAGGCCTTCCACCTGCTCACCACAGGCTTACTCTGCCGCGAAATGAAGAAGACCACCCTGGAGAGCGTTGTTAGGACTATGGAGGAGCGGCGGAATATAGTGCAGGTGCCTGAAGAGGTGAGGGTGAAGGCAAAGCTTGCCCTCGACCGCATGCTCGAGGTAAGCTAGAGAGGGCTTTAGGATGAACGAATATGACTACATAATCGTTGGGAGCGGCATCGCCGGGCTTTATACCGCCCTACTGGCGCGGGAGCAGGGGAGCGTGCTCATCCTGACCAAGGGGAGCATCGATGAATGCAACACAAAGTATGCTCAGGGGGGGATTGCCGCAGCGATTGGCCACGGCGATTCGGCTGAGCTCCATTTTCAGGACACGATAGCTGCCGGGGCTGGCTTATGTGACCCTGATGCGGTGCGCATCCTTGTTGAGGAAGCCCCAGACCGCATCACCGACCTTATAAACTTTGGGGTTCCCTTCGACACCGTGGATGGCGCGGTCGCCCTCGCCAGGGAGGCTGCCCATAGCGTGCCCCGCATCTTGCATGCTGGCGGCGATGCCACCGGCGAGCATATCGAGGTTACCCTGAGCAGGATGGCGAGACTCGCCAAGATTGTTATCATGGAGTACTGCCTGGCCACAGAGATTATCGTTGAGGATGGCGTGGTTAAGGGGGTGAGAGCTTGTGATTGCCGCACCGGCAGCGTTGAGGAATTTCGCTGCAAATCTGTCATCCTGGCTACCGGTGGTGTGGGGCGTCTGTTTAAATTTACTACCAATCCCGATATTAGCACCGGCGATGGGATAGCGCTGGCTTACAATGCTGGGGCGGAGATCACAGATATGGAGTTCTTTCAGTTCCATCCCACAGCGCTGCGCCTCCCCGGGGTGACCCCATTCCTCATCTCCGAGGCGGTGAGGGGTGAGGGGGGCATACTGCGCAATGCCGAAGGGCGCCAATTCATGTTTGACTATAGCCCTGAGGGCGAGCTTGCGCCCCGTGATATTGTCGCCCGCGGCATCCTTTCTGAGATGAAGAAAACGGGGAGCGACCGCGTCTTCCTCGATGTTACCCATTTACCCCCGCATAAGGTCTCTGCCCGCTTTCCTCATATCTATCGTTTCTGTCTCGACCATGGCCTCGACATCATCTCGTCCCCCATCCCGATAGCGCCTGCCGCCCACTACATGATGGGCGGTGTCAAGACGAACGCCTGGGGGGAGACCAATATCGAAGGGCTCTTCGCTGCCGGGGAGACGGCATGCACCGGGGTGCATGGCGCCAACAGGCTGGCCTCCAACTCCCTGTTGGAGGTGATCGTCTTTGCCAAGAGGATTATCCAGAAAGCAACAGAAGGGGTTAGTCCCTCTGAGGCTGGCAAGGTGAAATGCTTTTCCCTGAGCGAAAGAAAAGCCTTAACCGCTATTCTTTCCCCAAGCCTATCGGCGCTTGAGTCGCTGATGTGGGACAGGGTTGGGATTGTGCGCTCCGGGGATGGGCTGGAGGAGGCGGCAGCGACCATAGCCTCGTGGCAAAAGACCAT
>JACUUT010000067.1 GCA_014859165.1 Dehalococcoidia bacterium | reverse complement strand
GTCTCGCTTCAGCTCTAGCACCTGTCGCATATTGCGCCCCGATTCCCCGACTATATTGAGACGGGCGACCAGGGATTGGCTCTGCTCCTCACTCAGGTGATAGGCAAGCAATAACAGGTAAATGGCGAGGTCGGGTATCGCTTTTTGGCGAGCCTCCCGGAATTTCTCCGCCACCCATCCATTGCCTCTAAGGGATGGATGAATACCCTGGAGCACACCCAGCTTTTCAGCACGCTCCAGGGTTCGCTCCGGGTATTCCTCTTTCAGGATAAGTTCCACTTCGTGCCTTATCCGGTCGCCGCTGATGGTATCCAGCATGGATATATGCTGGCGGAGCAGCCGCTCGGTATTCTGCTCCAGCTTAAAGCTGAGCCTCTGCTCATAGCGCAGCGCCCGAAGAATCCTGGTGGCATCATCGATGAAGCTCCTCTCATGAAGGATGCGAATCAGTCCCCGTTCCAGGTCACTCCTGCCACCATGAGGGTCAAGTAACTGGCCGAAAGAGGCAGGGTTAAGGTCGATGGCCATAGCATTTATGGAGAAGTCCCGCCTGAGAAGATCATCCCAGATTGTTCCCGGCGCCACATCAGGAAGTGCCCCGGGTTTGGCATAAGTTTCGGAGCGCGCCGTGACCAGGTCGATGCTTAAGTCCCCGCGGTGGAACTTTGCCGTGCCAAATTGACGATGAACTACCACCCTCTCCCCCCTTTTTTCGTTCTCTCCGCCCATCCCCACCTCCCTGGCAAGCTGGCGAGCGAGGCGAGGGGCATCGCCCTCTACCACCAGGTCGAAGTCCAGATTGGGACGCCCTAGAAGCAGATCGCGCACCGCCCCGCCGACAAGATAAAGCCTCTGCCCTTGAGCCTCTGCCACCTCCCCAGCAATGCGGAGAAAGGCGAGAAGCCCCTCGGGCAGGCGCTCTCGCATCTTTGAGTCCAGATTCTCCATCAGACCCGATTATAGCATGCTCACCTTGACAAATCGAGGCGGGTCAATATATGCTGGCTTAATAGGGGGGTTCAATTTGACCGATTTTGCTTCCTTGCAGGACATACTTGGCATCGCCTTCAGTGACTTGTCTACACTCCAGCAAGCGCTGGTTCACCGCTCCTACCTTAACGAAAACCCCGATTTCCCCCTCCCCTCTAACGAGCGTCTGGAGTTCCTGGGCGATTCCGTGCTGGGCTTTGTTATTGCAGAAAAGCTCTATAAGGATTTCCCTCATCTATCCGAAGGGGGGATGACCAAGCTCCGAGTTTCGCTGGTGCGCAGAGAGACCCTGGCTCACTTAGCCAGCTCCCTAGGTCTGGGCGACCACCTTTTCATGGGGCATGGCGAAGAAGCCAGTGGGGGGCGCACCAAGCAGTCCATCCTGGCAGGAGCCTTTGAAGCGGTGGTAGGGGCCATTTCGATGGACCAGGGCTTCATCGCTGCTAGGGATTTTGTGCTCAGGCTTCTCGATGGCGAGATTGGGAGAGCCATTGAGAAGAGGCTTACTGCGGACTATAAGTCCCGGCTTCAGGAGATCGTCCAGGCAAGACATCATGTCTCCCCTGTTTATCGAACCATTATGGAGGAGGGGCCGGACCATGCCAAGGAGTTCACCGTCGAGGTAATTGTCGGCGGTAGTGTGATCGGCAGGGGACATGGTAAGAGCAAGCGGGTGGCGGAGAGGGAGGCGGCGAGAGACGCCTTGGTGGGCCTGGCGCAGGATTAAATAACTTGTTGCTTCCTCAAATTGTCCTGGGGGTCTTTTTGTGCTAAAATGGAATGTTAAAATCAAAAAGGAGGTATCATGGACTTTGAGACCATTATCCTGAAAAAAGAGGAGCACATTGCTACCATCACCCTCAATCGACCGGACAAAAGGAATGCCATGAGCCTACAGATGATGCAAGAGCTGGTGGCGGCGCTTGAAGATTTGGCTGATGACGATGATGTAAGGGTGGTGGTTATCACGGGAGCGGAGCCAGCATTTTGCTCGGGCATCGATGTGGGCGCTCTTGCTGGAGCGGCTCAGGGAACGGGCGGATCCGCTGGCTGGGAAGGGATGCGCCGCTTTGGGCGCACTCACATCCAGAAAATATTTCTCGGGCTGCAAAAGATAGAGAAACCGACTATTGCCATGGTTAATGGAGCCACTATCGGCATCGGTTGCGATCTCGCTTTCGTCTGCGATATGAGGGTTGGTTCAGAGAATGCTCGGTTTAGGAATGGCTTTGTGAAGATGGGGCTCATCCCGGACGGGGGAGGAACCTGGCTCTACACCAGGCTCATGGGACTGGGGAGGGGACTGGAGTTCCTTTTCAGCGGCGATTTCTTGGAAGCAGAGGAGGCATATCGCATTGGTGTGCTGAATAAGCTTGTGCCTGCGGCGGATTTGGAGAAGGAGACCACGGAGCTCGCCCGAAAGATCGCCAAAGGACCACCTATAGCGATTCGTTTATCGAAGGTGCTAGCCTACAAGGCCCTGGAGACGGACTTGGAAACAGCGCTGGAGACGGCGATTTCTTATCAACCGCTGGCAATGACTACCGAAGACCATAAAGAGGGCATAATGGCTTTCCTCGAAAGAAGGGAGGCTGATTTTAAGGGTAGATG
This sequence comes from Dehalococcoidia bacterium, assembly GCA_014859165.1. Lineage (GTDB taxonomy): Bacteria > Chloroflexota > Dehalococcoidia > E44-bin15 > E44-bin15 > Kmv38. The sequence continues at coordinate 2,178 of JACUUT010000067.1, read as the reverse complement.
AGCTGAAGAGAGGGGTAAATTTGGTTGACGAGCTGAAGGTTTTCACAGGAAATGCCCACCCTGTTTTGGCTCAGGGGATCTGCGATTATTTGGGCATCCCGCTGGGCAAGGCTGAGGTCTTCGAATTCAGCAATGAGAATATCTTTGTGCGCATCCTGGAGAATGTGCGTGAGCGTGACGTTTTCGTCATCCAGCCGATCTGCTCTCCGGTGAATAAGAGTCTGATGGAGCTTTTGATAATGCTCGACGCCCTGAAGCGGGCTTCGGCGGGGCGAATCACCGCAGTAGTCCCCTATTATGGCTATGGGCGCACCGATAAGAAAGACCAGCCAAGGGTGCCGATAACAGCGCGGCTTATCGCAGATCTCCTGACCGTGGCTGGGGCAAACCGCCTCTTGAGCGTGGACCTTCATGCGGCGCAGATCCAGGGCTTCTTCACCATACCGGTGGACGAGCTGACAGCGCTCTATATCTTAAGCAGCTACTTCGAAGACAGGGCTTTGGAGAATCTGGTGGTAGTAGCCACAGACATCGGTATCTCCAAGCGGGCCCGCGACCTTGCCGAGAGGCTTAATGCCCCTCTGGCCATTATCGAGAAGCGGCGGGTGGGCAATATCGATAAGGCGGAGACCCTCAACATCATTGGCGATGTCGCTGGGATGCGCGCCCTACTGTTCGATGATGAGATCGATACCGCAGGCTCGCTAGTCACTGCGGTGGCCGCTTTAATGGAGAACGGGGCCACAGAGGTTTATGCCTGCTGCACCCATCCTGTCTTCTCCGATGCCGCCATTAAAAGGATCGCCGCAAGCCCGGTTAAGGAGGTGGTGGTCACCGATACCATCCCCATCCCAAAAAATAAGAGCAATGAGAAGATCACCATCCTCTCCATAGCATCGCTCCTTGGCGAGGCGATTTACCGCATCCACTCCGGGCTCTCGGTGGGTGCAATGTTCGAGTGATGGGGTTGGCTTGAATGGCGACGCAAAGAAGCAGCCCTCAAAAAGGCGAAGGAAAGCTGATTCGGACACCAATTTGCGAATTGAGAAAATTATCTGGATCAATAAGTTTGTTCAAAAAATCGATCAGAAGCATGGCGTTAATATAGAAGAGGTTGAAGATACTCTATCGTCAAACCCTTTATTTCGGCTGGCGCAAAGAGGCCATGTTAAAGGAGAGGATCTGTATTTTGCCTATGGGAGAACTTCCAAGGGGAGACATTTGTTTGTTGTTTTTGTGTGGAAGCGTGAAAATGCTGGTCTGGTGATCAGTGCTCGTAACATGACACAGCGTGAACGGAGGTATTACAATGTCCATAAAAAGAAAACCTGAGCCGATACCAGAGAAGTTCGCGAACTATGAAGAAGCTGGTGATTTTTGGGATGAACACGATAGTACTGACTACCAGGATATTTTAGAAGCTGTAGAAGTAGAGGTAGACCTTTCTGAACAACACTATGTCATTCGGCTGGACAAAAGAACAGCGAAGGTATTGCTTGATAAGGCTCAGGAAATGGGTATTGCGCCTAATCGGCTAGCTAGTGAAGTCGTCCAAAAAACACTTGTCGAAGGGAAATGATAGCAGGTAAGAAAATACGGGACTACACAGCTCTCAGTGGGTGCAATGTTCGAGTGATGGGGTGATTATGGGCGAAAAATTGGTGGAGGTTTATCGGGCCTCCGGGGAGCTGGAGGCTCATGTTATAAAGGGCCTGCTGGAGAGCAACGGCATACGCTGCATACTCAGGTCGGATGCTGCCTTTTCCGTCCACGCCTTCACCGTCGATGGCATGGGTGAGGTAACAGTTTCAGTTCTGGAATCGGTGGCTGATGAGGCCAGGAAGATAATCGGTGGTGAATGAGGATGCTCAAGCGGCTTGGCGGTCTTTTGGATTCCAATGAGAAGGAACTGCGGCGTCTCCAGCCCACAGTGGAGCGCATAAACGCCCTTGAGCCCCAGCTCGAGGCGCTCTCAAGTGAAGAGCTTCGCCGTAAGACCAATGAGTTTAAGGCTCGCCTGGAGGGAGGCGAATCGCTAGACAAGCTTCTCCCTGAGGCCTTCGCTGTGGTCAGGGAGGCGGCAAAGCGCACCCTCGGCCAGCGTCATTTCGATGTCCAGCTTATGGGGGGCATCATGCTCCACCAGGGGAAGATCACCGAGATGAAGACCGGCGAGGA
>JACUUT010000066.1 GCA_014859165.1 Dehalococcoidia bacterium | reverse complement strand
TCTCATCGCCACCCATAAGGATGTGGCTGAGATCGCCCGGTTCATTGGGGCTGATTCTCTGGGCTACATAAGCATTGAAGGGCTCATCGAGGCGGTAGCGTTGCCCAGGGAGCTCTTTTGCCTCGCCTGCTTCAATGGCGACTACCCCGTTCCTGTGCAGCTTGAGATGGATAAGCTGGCTCTGGAGCCTGTCGAGGAGTGATTTTTGGGTGAGAAGAACAAGCGTGCACCCCAAACCTACCGTGCTGCTGGTGTAGACATCGATGCCGCCGATAAAATTGTGAGATTTATTCAAAAAGAGGCGCGTGCCACCTTCAGACCTGAGGTCATCAGCGACCTCGGCTTTTTCAGCGGGCTTTTTGAGCTAAAGGGGTATCTGGAGCCTGTCCTCGTCTCCAGCGTCGATGGTGTGGGCACCAAACTAAAGATCGCCTGTGCTCTCAATAAACATAATACGATAGGCATCGACCTGGTCCATCACTGCGTAAACGACATCCTCACCTGTGGCGCGGCGCCCCTCTTTTTCCTGGACTACATTGCCATGGCTAGGCTTGCACCCGGCATCGTGGAGAGCATTATTCAGGGAATAGCCAGCGCCCTGAGGGAGGTTGGCTGTGCCCTTATCGGTGGCGAGACCGCACAGATGCCCGGGCTCTACCCAGAGGGGGAATATGATCTAGTGGGGTTCATCGTTGGCGTGGTGGAGAAGGATAAGATCATCGATGGCAGGGCGATAAAAGCTGGCGATGCTATCATTGGCTTGCCCTCAAGCGGTCTCCACACAAATGGCTATTCCCTGGTGCGGAAGGTATTCAACATCGATGAATACCCCTCCTGTCTCAAGCGCCTCCATCCCGAACTGGGTCGCACCCTGGGGGAGGAGCTTCTCGAGCCTCATCGCTGCTACTACCCAATGCTCAAGCCTTTGCTCCCCCTTATAAAGGGCATAGCCCATATTACAGGGGGAGGCTTTCCCGGCAACCTGCCCCGCATCCTGCCTGAGGGTCTGGCGGCTAAAATCGAGGAAGGAGCTTGGGAGATTCCCCCCATCTTCTCCCTGATCCAAAAAGAGGGCAATATCGATGAGAGAGAGATGTATCGCGTGTTCAATATGGGGATCGGCATGGCGCTGGTCTGTTCCCCCGGCGATGCCGAGGGGCTGACCAAGGCGATAGCCGATGCCCGACTTATTGGCGAGGTGATAAAACAAGAAGGGAAGGAGAGGGTAATCATCGTTTAGGGGGGAATTCGTGCGCGCAATAGTGAGCGTCTCCAATAAAGCGGGCATCGTCGATTTCGTCCGTGGTCTAAAGGAGCTGGGGATTGAGATCTTCAGCACCGGCGGCACCAAAAGGGCGCTCGAGGAGGCGGGGGTGCCAACATATAGCGTCGAGGAGCTGACTGGCTTTCCCGAGATCCTCGACGGTCGGGTGAAAACGCTTCACCCGGCGATCCATGGTGGCATCCTCGCCAGGCGCGATCTGCCAAGTCACCTCTCCCAGCTCGAAAAGAGCGGCATCAAGCCTATCGACCTTGTGGCGGTCAACCTCTACCCCTTTGCCCAGACCATAGCCAGGGAGGGGGTAAGCATGGAGGAGGCACTGGAGAACATCGACATCGGTGGTCCAGCGATGCTCCGCTCCGCTGCCAAGAATTTCGCCCATGTCCTAGTGGTGGTCGATTCCGAGGACTATGGTCCAATTCTAGAGAAACTGCGTTCGGGTGAAATAGGCATCGCAGAACGGAAAAAATTGGCCCAGAAGGCCTTCCAGCATGTGGCGCTCTATGATACTATGATTGCTCACTACCTGGGGCTTGAGTCATGAGTAACGATATTGAAGCGACGGTGCAAAAGTCTATCCAAAAGCTAATGAAGCTCGATGAAAAAGACATTACCATTGCGACTCTATGTTCGCATTCGAGTCTTCAAATATTCAATGCTGCCAAGAGGGAGGGGTTTAGAACCCTGGGCATACTGAAAAGAGAAGAGTCAAATCTAAAAGATTCTTATGATGTTTTCCCGCTGGCAAGACCCTGCGATTACTTTGAGGTTGAAGAATACCCCCAAATGATACAAAGATACCACGAACTTCTTGCCGCAAATATTATCTTTATTCCCACTGGCTCTGCTGTAGAATACCTCAGGGTTCCTGGGTCTCCTCATCACGGTCTGGAGTTGTTGTCAGTGCCTATCTACGGAAACCGAAGAATCGTGCAATATGAGTTTAACCGAGAAAAGCAAAGAGAGTGGCTGGAGAAAGAAGCTGGCCTTCTTATGCCAGAGGAGCTTGAGCACCCTAAACAAATTGATGGTGCGGTCATAATTAAATTGCAAGGTGCACCTGGTGGTCGTGGTTCAGTAGTGGTTACATCCTACGCTGAATATAAAAGGTTTATCGATTTCCACAAAGGGAGAGAAGATTACACAGGGGCAATAATTCAACGGTTCATTTCAGGAACGCGATACTACCTTCAGTTTTTTGCCACACCATTTGGCATCTATAATGGCTCAGACTTGGAATTCTGGGGTGCTGACAGGAGAGACGAAAGTAATGCCGATGAATTCTTCAAGGTTGGCACGAGGGCACAACTTCTGGAGGAGGGAAACTCTCCTACATATAATGTCACCGGAAACACACAGGTTGTTTTGAGAGAAAGCATATTGTTAAACCAAGCAATTCCAGCCGGTAGAAAAACCCTCGAAGCCTCAAAAAGACTCGTGCCAGGTGGTATCGTGGGACCGTTCTGCCTGGAGACGGTAGTGGATCCAGGTTTCAGGATGTATGTCTTCGAAATAAGTGCCCGTATCGTTGCCGGTTCCAATGCTTTGGTGCCAAGCTCTGCTTATGCAATGTATACCTACTCAGAAGAGATGACCTATGCTCGGAGAATAATGATAGATATAAAAGAAGGTTTAAAAAGAGGTGAGTTGCAAAAAGTAGTTACTTAGGCGGGAATCTAATGGCAGACTTAGCCGCAAGGAGACAATATAGGGAGTTGGTGCCAGCAGACCATCTTCCTGCACGATTGACCATAGGCAAATACAGTTTTAGATCAGCTAGAACTCCTTTAAGATATGGCTTAGCTCCGGGCGATGCCGCTAGAGCCTACGAAGAGGAGGATTATAGCGGACCAAGCGTCCTTTCTGCTGAGGTAATACAGGAAGGAACAAAAATACGCTCCTATGGAAACGTAGAAGATTGGGATACAGGGCTATCTGTAATCGGAGGGTTGTCGGGAATATATCCACAGGATGAATTTGTCTGTGTTATGAAACATGCAATACCTTTTTCAGTAGCCAGAGCTAAGAGTGTAGAGGAAGCTTATGAGCTTAGTTGGAATAGAGACCCGATAATTCCTTTTGGCGGTGTAATAGCCTTGAGTGGGTTTGTAGAAGAGCAACTCGCCCGAAAGATCCATGAGACCTTCATAGACGGTATCCTGGCAAGAGGTTATTCCGAAAAGGCGATTGAATTATTGACCGCAAAGTCAGACCTTAGAATATTAGCCCTTCCAACTATAAGAGGTGAGATACGGGATTATGGATATGAAGCTAAAAGTATTAGTGGGGGCATGCTTGTTGCTGAAAGGCACAGATTACGAACGAGGCGCATCACCGAGATCGTGGCAACCTCACAAAAGAAGCCCGATGAGGAAATGCTTAAATCAGCACTTTTTCAGTGGATTGTTTGCTCCTTTGTCAGATCCAATGCCGCTACCTTTGGAGATGAGCGGGTAACCTATGGTGTCGGAGCCGGGCAAGGAAGCCGCGTGGATGCAGTCAGTGTTGCGCTATCCATTGCGGCAGCCAGATGCCCCTATTACAAGAGATGGCAAGAAAGAAGGGATTTCCCACTCGTTTTAGCCACCGATGGCTTCCCCCCAGAGCCAGATAGTATAGAAACATCTTATAGGTATGGAATATCGGCTCTGATGTCACCCAGGGGGTCAAGGAAGGATCAGGTGGTATTGGATAGAGCGAATGAGCTGGGGATGGTAATGCTGTCCCCTGAATCCAACGAACGTCCGTTTACCCATAGGTAGAGCCTTTTGTGATATTAGTGGGTAAAAAGGGATATAAAGTGACCTCCGTCGATGTGGTTATCCCGGTCTATAATGAAGAGGGCGTGCTTGCTCAGGGTGTTACTATCCTACGGGAATTCCTCCGAGAGAACCTACCTTATGGTTGGAAAATCGTCATCGCCGATAACGGCTCCACAGACAAGACCTGGGAGATAGCAGAGGCTTTATCTTGCGAGCATGCCGAGGTTGTCTCCTTGCACCTGGATGAAAAAGGGCGAGGACGGGCATTACGCAAAGCGTGGCTTGAGAGCCCCGCCGACATCGTAAGCTATATAGATATCGACCTCTCCACAGACCTCCGAGCCTTCCCAGAGCTTATCCGAGCAATTGAGGAGAGCTATGACATTGCCATTGGCTCCCGGCTCATGTGTGGCTCATCGGTGAAGCGTTCCTTTAAGCGTGAATTAACCTCCAGAAGCTACAACCTCCTGATCAAAGCCATGTTCAGAACGAAATTCTCCGATGCCCAGTGCGGCTTCAAAGCCTTGAGCAGTAGAGCAGCTCAGGAACTTATCCCATTGATCCAGAATCAGAAGTGGTTCTTCGATACCGAGCTACTTATCCTTGCTGAGAGGAAAGGCTATCGAATCAAGGAAGTGCCCGTCGTATGGGTTGAAGGCCCCGATTCTAAGGTTTCCATCCCCAAAACAGCCTTCGAGGATCTAAAGGGACTACTGCGGATGCGCTTTCGTCCTCCCTCATGATTTGCCCAGCTTGACTTTCCAGCCGAAAGTAAAATAAGATGATACAAAGGGGGCTATAAACGATGCCTGAAGCTGTTCTCGTGCTGGATATGGTTCGAGGCTTTCTAGAGGATGGTAATCCCCTCTACTGTGGTGAGGGGGCGCGCCGCATCATCCCTAACATCGAGAGGCTTCTGGAGCAGGAGGTTAAAAGGG
>JACUUT010000065.1 GCA_014859165.1 Dehalococcoidia bacterium | reverse complement strand
GTTCGCCAATCGGGCTCCCTGGTGGCACCCGATCGCCTCAGGTTTGACTTCACCCATCCGAGCGCCGTCACCAGAGAACAACTAGCCGAGGTGCAGCGCATCGTCAATGAGAATATACGTCAGAACCTGCACGTGAAAGACAGGACAACTTCTTATAGCGAGGCTATAGCTCAAGGTGCCCTTGCATTCTTCGAGGAAAAGTACGAAGAAAAGGTGCGCGTCGTGGAAATCGACGAGCCCCCCATCAGCGCTGAGCTATGCGGCGGCACCCATGTCAGGGCGACTGGAGAGATCGGCTTTTCCATTATTGTTAGTGAGAGTAGCATCGGAGCCGGGATGCGCCGCATTGAGGCGGTTACCGGAAGGGGTGCTGAGGGGTTTGTCGAAAGACAGCTCTCCATTATGGAGGAGGTTGCTGAGGAACTCAGGGCCTCGGCGCCCGAGATCAAAAGCCGAATCTCCGCCCTTCACACAGAAATCGATGCCGAGCGGAAAAAGGCCCTAGCCCTGGAGCGAGAGCTCTTGAAAAACAGGGTGGATTCGCTGCTTAGCGAGGTGGTTTCGATAAATGGAATTCCTGTGCTGGTGGCGAGGGTTACCGCCTCAAATATGGAAGCTCTGCGCCAGACTGGCGATCTGATTAAAGAGCGCCTGGGCAGTGTATTGGTTGTATTGGGGGCAGTTTACAACGATCGTGCCAACTTTGTGGCTATGCTCACTCCAGACCTGGTCAAAAGAGGGCTACACGCTGGCGAGATTGTGAAGCAGGTTGCCGAGAGCACCGGTGGCAGTGGCGGAGGCAGGGCGGAGCTTGGGCAGGCTGGGGGCAAGGATAAAGATAGGCTCGATGATGCCTTGAAACAGGTGCCCCGATTTATCGGGGTGGTGGCAAAACATGGCGATACTAGGACTTGATGTTGGCGAGAAGCGAATCGGGGTGGCCCTCGCCGAAGAGCTCCTCGCCATCCCCCTGACCGTGATCGAGCGAGCAGGTGAAAAGGTTAACCTGGAGAGGGTCCTTGCCCTGGCCAAGGAGCATGGGGTGAAGCGCATTGTGGTGGGACTTCCCCGCTCCTTGGACGGCAGCATTGGCAAGCAGGCGGAGAGGATTCTCGCCTTCACCAGGGAGCTTTCTCATCACACCGATATTCCTGTGGATACCTGGGATGAGCGCTTATCCACGGTCGCCGCAGAGCGCTTGCTTCTGGATGCCGGGATGAAGCGGGAGAAGAGGAGAGCGAGGCGCGATGCTATGGCAGCGGTAATTATTTTGCAGAGTTACCTCGATAGAATAAGCAAATGACAAAGTATGTTGGTCTCATCGGATACCCCTTAGGGCATTCTGTCTCCCCCGCTATGCAGCAGGCCTCCTTCGATTACTACAAACTTGACCTTCGCTATGAGGCCTGGGAGACGAAGCCATCGGAGCTGGGGAATATTCTGGAGCGGGTGCGCCACCCCTCGACCCTTGGGGCAAATGTTACCGTGCCTCACAAGGAGGCGGTGCTGCCTCTAATGGACGAGCTTGATGACCTGTCCCTTGAGATCGGGGCGGTGAACACCATAGTGAATTGCGACGGCAGGTTGGTGGGCTATAACACGGATGCCGGCGGCTTCCTGCGGGCGCTGCGCCAGAAGGGGGGGGTCGATCCCGCGGGCAAGGGCGTGGTGCTCCTCGGCGCCGGTGGAGTGGCGCGGGCGGCAAGCTTCGCTCTGGCGAGGGCGGGAGCGAAGTCGCTCGTTATTACAGACATCATCGCCGAACGGGCGCACCGGCTGGCCTCAGACCTGGAGCGAAGCCTGGCTCACGGGCAGGGGCCGGCCCCAAACATAAGGGCGCTCTTTAGGGATGACCCTCGGTTCGTGGAGGCGCTCTCAGGCTGCGACCTCCTGGTCAACTGCACCCCGATAGGGATGAGGCATAGCGCCAGTGAGGGCCATTCGCCACTTGAGGCGGGGCTTATCCCCAAGCGGGCGCTGGTCTACGATGTGGTGTATAATCCTATAGAGACGCTGCTGCTTGCCGATGCGAAACGGGCTGGTGCCCGTACCCTGGGCGGGCTGGCCATGCTTGTGTATCAGGGGGCGCTGGCCTTCGAGCTTTGGACCGGCCGAGAAGCGCCGATAGATATAATGTTTGAGGCAGCGAAGGGGGCGCTTTTTAGGGATGGGGGGTAATTATGCTAAAATATGTTGGAAGGTGCAAAAAGGACTACGAAGAAGGAAGAATATCCAAGGATGAATTTCTCGAGTGTGTGATAAGAGGGGCTATAAAGGCAGCTATGAGGCAACCTAAAAAAGCAATGGTTGTGGCATGTGCGACCAAAGCTATTATTGAACAAAGTGAACGTAGTAGGAAACAGGGCCACGATCGACACATATCGGGGAAAGCCATCTTTTGCCAAACAAAATTTGAGCATTATGATAACACCTCCAGCCATGGTCTATGGCCGTGGCTGAAGAAGAATAATAATGCTGATGTCATTGAGAAAGACAGCAGGGGTTACTTGATTAAAGAGGAGTTCTACGAAGCTATGGTGAAAAAAGTTTATCCCATCGCCAAACGAGCTTGTTGTAAACATAGCAGACTGGGGAGGTGAAATCGTGTTCCGTTTCCTGACCGCAGGTGAATCGCATGGCAGGGGGCTGGTGGCCATCGTTGAGGGGGTGCCGGCGGGGCTGGCCCTCGATGAGGAATATATCGCCCGCCACCTCAAGCGGCGCCAGGGGGGATACGGGCGCAGCGCTCGCATGGATATTGAGCGCGATCGCGCCGAAATCCTCTCTGGGGTGCGCCACGGGCTCACCATCGGCAGCCCCATCTCCCTCCTCATCCGGAACCGCGACTGGGAGAACTGGCAGGAGGTCATGGCCGTCTCCCCTGTGGAGCGTGAGATCGAGCCGATAACTCGCCCGCGCCCCGGCCATGCCGACCTGGCAGGGGCGATAAAATATGGCCTTGGTGACATCCGGCCCATCCTGGAGCGGGCCAGTGCCCGGGAGACAGCGGCCAGGGTCGCCGTGGGGGCGGTGGCACGAAGGCTTCTCCAGGAATTCGGTATTGAAATCCACAGCCATACTATCGCCATTGGCGGAGTGAAGGCAAAAGAGGGCCGAAATATAGACTGGGCCCAGTTCGAAAAAAAAGTCGAAAAATCGCCGGTGCGCTGCGCCGACCCTGATGCCGAAAGGGAGATGATGGCCGCCATCGATAAGGCGAAGGAGGCCGGCGACACCGTGGGCGGCATATTTCAGGTGATCGCCACCAGCGTCCCCATCGGGCTGGGGAGCCATGTCCACTGGGACAGGAGGCTCGATGGGAGGATCGCTCAGGCGATGATGAGCATAAACGCCGTAAAGGGTGTAGAGCTCGGGGCTGGCTTCTCCCTGGCAGAGCTGAAGGGCTCCCAGGCACATGACATAATCCACTTCGATAAGGCGAAGCGAAAATGGCATCATGCCTCCAATCGCGCCGGTGGGATCGAGGGCGGGATAACCAATGGCGAGCCCATCGTGGTGAACGCCGTGGTCAAGCCCATCCCTACCCTCGCTAAACCCCTGCCCTCGGTGGACATGAAGACCGGCGAGGTAGTCGAGGCCCATTTCGAGCGCAGCGACGTTTGCGTTGTCCCCTCCGCCGCGGTGATTGGTGAGGCGATGCTCGCTATCGTGCTCGCTAGTGCCCTCTTGGAGAAATTCGGCGGCGACCATCTAAAGGAGACATTGCACAATTATCAGGGCTATTTAGACTCGATTGCTAAAAGGAGTTAGATGGGGGAAAAGGCTAATATCATCCTGACTGGTTTCTCCTTCACCGGCAAATCGGAGGTGGGGGGAAAGGTGGCGCGGCGGCTGGGGTGGCATTTCCTGGACAGCGATGGGGAGATCGCCGCCCTTGCCGGCAAGGACATCCCCGAAATATTCGCTCAGGACGGCGAGGAGCGCTTTCGAGAATTGGAGCGCCAGGTTCTGAATAGGGCTTGTGCAGGGGAGAGCTTTGTTATTGCCACGGGTGGTGGGGCGATCGTCGACCCGCGGAATCGGGAGCTATTTGCCAGAAGCGGGGTGGTGATTTGCCTTGAGGCAAAGCCACAGACCATTTACGAGCGCCTCCTCGCCGCTCAACAGACCAACAATATAGTTAGGCCCCTCCTTGCCGTCGCCGACCCGCTTCAGCGCATCGAGCAGCTTAAGGCATCTCGTCAGCCCTATTACGACACGGCTGACTGGGCAGTGCATACCGATAATCTGACCCTGGAACAGGTCTCGGATGAGGTGATTCGCGGCTTCAGGCAGGTGAGCGCTCAGAAGAGTGAAGGCACTTCCTTTGTAGTAAATACCACCGAGAGCTACCCGGTTTTTGTGGGCTGGGGACTCTTGGATGAATTGGGCAGGCGGATGCGTCAAGCTGGGCTCAGCGACTTCGCCAATATCATCAGCGATAAAGAGGTCTTTTCGCTCTATGGTGCACGGGCCAGCGAATCCCTAAAGCAGGCTGGCTTCGCCGTAGAATCCTTGGTGGTGCCCCCCGGTGAAAAAACGAAGACCATCGATACCGCGGTGAAGGTTTACGATTGGCTTGTGGAGCACCGTGCTGAAAGGGGCCATGCCATTGTCGCCTTGGGAGGGGGCATGGTGGGCGACCTCGCCGGCTTCGTCGCCGCTACCTTCCTTCGTGGCTTACCTCTAGTTCAGGTGCCTACCACGCTCGTCGCCCTGGCCGATTCCTCGATCGGGGGAAAGGTCGCCGTAAATCACCCTCAGGCGAAGAACCTCATCGGCGCCTTCTATCAGCCTCGCCTGGTTGTTGCCGATGTGAGCACCCTCTCCACTTTGCCAAAGCGAGAGCTCATCTCGGGGTGGGCTGAGGTAATCAAGCACGCCTTAATCCTTGACCCGGATTTCCTCGAGTTTTTGGAGTCTCAAGCTGAAAGGCTGATAAATCTGGAGGCGGGGGCGACCATCGAGTCAATAAGGCGTAGTGCCTCGCTTAAAGCAAGGGTGGTGAGCGCGGATGAGAAGGAGCGGGGGAGGCGAATGATGCTGAACTACGGGCACACCGTCGCACACGGGCTTGAGG
>JACUUT010000064.1 GCA_014859165.1 Dehalococcoidia bacterium | reverse complement strand
ACCAATGACCTGAGCAAACTACCGGAGAAGTTGAGGGAGTTTGTGACCGACTAGGCAGATAACTTAGGTCGAGGCAGCAGCCCTGCTTTCTCACATATCTCGGCCACTGCCTCCTCCCATTCGATGGCCATTATATGAACCCCGGCCACGCCCTCGATCTGGCGTACCTGGTTGATGATATCGACGCAAAGATCGATGCCCACCCTCCTCGCTTCGCCCTTAGGGGCGCCGGCCATGCGCTCCACAACCTCATCGGGGACATCCATCCCTGGAACCTTAGTCTTCATATAGCGCGCCGCACCTGCCGATTTAATCGGGGCTACGCCAGCAAGGATATAAACATCCTTATGCAAGCCCCTGGCGCGCACCTCCTCCATCCACCGGGCAAATTTATCCACGTTATAAATGATCTGGGTCTGAATGAAATCAGCGCCTGCCGCTACTTTTTTAGCGAGGCGAGTTACACGAAAATCAAAAGGGTCAGCAAAGGGGTTTTCTGCTGCCCCGATGAAGAGGCTTGGTGCCACAGAGATCTCATCGCCACACTGGAATTTTTTTTCGTCGCGCATATTTTTGGCCATTTGAATGAACTGGATACTATCTATATCGAAGACGCCCTTGGCCTGGGGATGGTTGCCAAAGGACTGATGGTCCCCTGTGAGACAGAGAATATTCTTCATACCCAAGGCTGCTATGCCGAGAATATCCATCTGAAGGGCGAGCCGGTTTCGGTCACGGCATGTCATCTGCACCGTGGGCTCAAGCCCCTCCTGCATCCCGATAAGGCAAGCTGCCCAGCTCGCCATGCGAACGATGGCTGTCTGCCCATCGGTAGCATTGAAAGCATCAACGTTCCCCTTGAGCAGCCTCGACTTCTCCCTGATCACTTCAGGGGCAGCGCTTTGCGGGGGACCAAGCTCGCCGGTAACCGCAAATATTCCACTCCCCAGAACCCGCTCCAGATTGCTTCCTGCTTTCATGGCCTCCTTTCCTTTCCATCGCTCTCCTGAGATGATTATAAACTTACTACTCCGCAGTGTCCACTATTCGCCCATGATCTGGAGCACGACCTCCCTGGAGCGAGGACGATTATCGAAATCCACCAGAACGATCTGTTGCCAGGTGCCCAGGGCGAGGGTTTTATCGGTGAAAGGCACCACTAAGGAGGCGCCCAAGAGCGAGGCTCTCACATGAGAGTATCCGTTGCCATCGCCCCAGCGGCGGTCATGCTCATAAGGGATACTCCGGGGAACGGTCCGCTCCCACATGCTTTGGAAGTCGCTCAAGAGCCCCGATTCAAACTCGATAGTGGAGATGCCCGCCGTCGAGCCCGCCAGAAAGAGGGTTACGGTGCCCGAATTGATACCTGAACTTGAAACCTCCTTCCTCACCTGAGGGGTGATGTCAATGAGGTCGCACTCCCCCATGGTGCGCAGGCCTATTTTCTTTGTAACCACCATATACATCGTCTCCTTAAATAGATTTATTCCGTTCACCCTGAGCCCTGAGTTTATCGAAGGGTCGAAGGGCCATTCATGGTTCGACAAGCCTTCGGCGTGAGCTCAGCCGAACGCTCACCACGAACGGTATCTGGCACAGCCTATTTTTTAACCCTTCCATATAATGTCACCCAACTCAAATACGGGCCCGTCTTTGCAAACCAGCGTTACACCAGACCTAGTCTCTATAGCGCAGCCATAGCAGCCACCAAATCCGCAGCCCATCCTCGCCTCCATAGAGACCTGAACTGATTTTTCGCCCTTAATCAGGGCAGCCATTGCTTCGTACATAGAAATAGGGCCGCAAGCAAAGATTTGATCCGCCCAGTCAGCATAGCCCGGCAAAAGGTCGGTTACCAGGCCCTTTTTACCGGCTGAGCCATCCTCGGTAGCAACCCAAAGCTTGACCTGAGGCGGGAGCAGGTGAGCGGGATAAAGTTGAGCTTGGGTGGGCGCCCCCAAAAGCAGCGTGACATCAGCGCCCTCGGCGATCCCCTTCTCGGCAAGGGCGACCAGCGGGGCAATGCCAATGCCCCCTGCAACCAGCAGCAAATTGCGGGAGTTAATCTCAAAACTACGACCCAGGGGGCCCAGGAGATCGATCACCTCCCCTTCCTTACGCTGAGCAAGCCACTTTGTGCCCCGGCCGACCACGGCGAAAAGGAGAGCAATGTTCGGAGGCAAGATTCGGTGGATGCTCAAGGGGCGTCTCAGCAATGGGCCATAGCATCCGCTACAGCGCACCATGACAAACTGCCCTGGCAGGGCTTCAGTAGCGATCTCTGGGGTGTGGGCCCACAGGAGATGGACAGCGGGCAGGATTTCGGTATTAGAAAGGATAGGAGCGAGGATTTGCTTCAACGCTCACCTCTTTTTTCGTTCTCACGAAGGACTTTTGAATACCTTTCACCAATATGAAAAACACAAAGGAGTTTTAAACACCTTTCGCCAAGTACGAATTAAGCGGCTGGACGGAGAAGGTTCGGTCGCCATTGATCAAGGCCTCCACCACAGCCCTTATAGTATCGAGGGAGGTGAAGCAGGGGATCCGCTTCTCTGCGGCAGCGCGTCGAATCTCAAACCCATCGCTCAACGGACCGCGCTCCCCGGTGATCGTATTGACCACCCCAACCACAGTGCCATTGCGGATAATGTCCACGATATTGGGATGACCCTCGCTGAGCTTCCTGCTGATCATGGTTACCGGGATCCCCACCCCCTCGATCATCTTCGCCGTCCCCTCGGTGGCATAAAACCGATAGCTCAGGGAGGAGAGCTTTCTTATGATGGGTAGCGCTTCTGGCTTATCCTTATCAGCAATGCTAAGCAGGATCGCTCCCTCTAAAGGTAGCATCAGGTCGGCAGCAAGAAGTGCCTTGGCCAGGGCAGCGCCAAAGGTGTAGTCCACCCCCATAACCTCGCCCGTCGATTTCATCTCTGGGCCGAGGTAGGTATCCACGCCGCTCAACTTGGACATGGAGAAGACTGGCGCCTTAATGGCCAACAGGTTTTGACTTTTCCGGAGCCCCCCTTCGTAGCCCTGCTCTTTCAAGCTCTGCCCCAGCATCACCTTGATCGCCACCCGAACCATGGGCACCCCAGTGACCTTGGAAATAAAGGGGACGGTTCTGCTGGCACGGGGATTCGTCTCCAAAACATAGACCGAAGAGCTTCCATCACCGTTGGGCATGATCACATACTGAATATTCATCAACCCCTTGACGCTTAGCGCCAGGCCGATCTGGATTGAATAGTCAACGATGGTTTCCATTTCCTGCTCACTGAGGTTTACGGGGGGATAGACCGCCATAGAGTCTCCGCTATGTACCCCTGCCCGCTCGATATGCTCCATAATCCCGGGGATGACCACCCGCTCCCCATCACAGATGGCGTCAACCTCCACCTCTTTCCCTTCAAGGTATTTATCGATCAGCACGGGGCGTCTGGGGTCAAGCTCAATGGCGAGATTCATGTAATGAGTTAACTCGCTCGCATTGTGAACGATCTCCATGGCTCTCCCCCCCAGCACATAGCTAGGACGCACTAGAACGGGGTAACCGATGAGATTAGCGATATTAAGTGCCCCCTCAATGGAGGTTGCTGTACCACCGGGTGGCTGGGGGATGCCTAATCGGTTCATCAGATTCTCAAAGCGGTGGCGGTCACTTGCCTCATCAATGGCCTCGGCACTGGAACCCAGAATGGGCATGCCGCTGCGAGCCAGGGGTTGGGAAAGGTTGATCGCCGTCTGCCCCCCAAATTGCACGATGGAGAGGGTAAGGTTACCCCCAGGCTCGCTCCCCTCATTCTCCAGGATATCGCGCACGCCCTCTTCATCCAGGGCCTCAAAGTAGAGGCGGTCTGAGGTATCGAAGTCGGTGGAAACCGTCTCCGGGTTCGAGTTGATGATGATGCTCTTATATCCCACCTCCTGAAGGGCCCAGGCGGAGTGCACGCTACAGTAGTCGAATTCGATACCCTGACCGATGCGAATGGGGCCACTACCAATAACCACCGCCTTATTCCCACTAAGAGGCTCGGCCTCGTTCTCCCTCTCATAGGTGCTATAGAAGTAGGCGGTTTCAGCGGCAAACTCAGCGGCACAGGTATCCACCATCTTATAAACAGGGAGGACCTGCCACCTATGACGCAGCCCCCTCACTTGCTCCGGCAGACGGTCCGCCAAAGTCCCTATTTGCTCATCGGAGAATCCCAGGCGCTTCGCCTCCCACAGGAGCTGCGGCGTTAGCTGCTCGGAGAGGAGGCGCCGCTCCATCTCCACGATGTTCTGGAACTTATGCATAAACCAGGGGTCAATGCCCGTCTTTTGCGCTAGCTCCTCAGGACTTGCCCCCCTCCTAAGTGAGGCCATGAGCCCCCAGAGGCGGAGGTCGTTAGGCTCTAGGGGGAAGCCAATCTTAGCCCAGCCTGCCTCCTCCCAGAGGAGGGATTTGCCGCCCATCTCCAGGGAGCGCACCGCCTTTTGAAGTGCCGCCTCGAAAGAGCGGTCGATGGCCATCACCTCGCCGGTGGCCTTCATCTGGGTGCCGATTTTGCGGTCGCCGGAGGCGAACTTATCGAAGGGCCAGCGAGGGATCTTGACCACGCAGTAGTCCAGCGCCGGCTCAAATGCAGCCATGGTCTTCCCCGTCACCCGGTTAACGATCTCATCCAGCTTCCTGCCCACTGCGATCTTGGCAGCGACGCGGGCGATGGGATAGCCTGTCGCTTTGGATGCCAAGGCTGAGCTTCGGCTGACGCGGGGGTTGACCTCGATGACATAATAGGGGGGACAGCCGCTTTGCAGATGCTCATAAACCCCGCTGCTTCCCCCCGGTGGCCAGCACCCGGCCACAATCGGATGCGGGGCCAAGGCGAACTGGATATTGCACCCCCCCTCAACCCTCAGAGCGCGGATGATGTTGAGGCTCGCCGAGCGCAGCATCTGATACTCCTTATCCGACAAAGTCTGGGATGGAGCGACTACAATGCTATCGCCAGTGTGCACCCCCATAGGGTCGATGTTCTCCATATTGCAAACGGTGATGCAGTTATCGGCCCCGTCCCGCATCACCTCATACTCGATCTCCTTCCAGCCGGCAACACTCTTTTCCACCAGGATCTGATGGG
>JACUUT010000063.1 GCA_014859165.1 Dehalococcoidia bacterium | reverse complement strand
TCTTAATCGTCGCTATCCTGAGCGATGAGCAATTAAAGGGGCTGCTTTCCCTGAGCCACGAGCTTGGCATGAAGTGCCTGGTTGAGGTTCATAACGAGGCTGAGCTGGAAAGGGCTCTCTTGAGCGGGGCGCAAATCATCGGCATCAATAACCGCGACCTGAGGACCTTTGCCGTTGACCTCACTACCACGAAGCGGCTTCGCCCCCTCATTCCAATGGGTCGAATAGTGGTCAGCGAAAGCGGGATCAGGAGCCGAGGCGATGTCCAGAGACTCAGGCAATGGGGGGTTGATGCCATCCTCGTTGGCGAGGCGCTCATCACCGCCAGCGATGTAGCAAAAAAGGTGAGGGAACTCCTATGACCAAAGTCAAGATATGTGGCATTACCGAAAGGCGTCATGCCCTGGCGGCAGCGGAGGCCGACTTTATAGGATTGGTCTTCGCCCCCTCAAGACGCCAGGTGAGCGTTGCGAGGGCACGGGAGATAATCCTTGCAGTAAAAGGGCGAAAAAGGCGAAAAAAGCGGAAACCCCTGGTGGTTGGCGTCTTCGTAAACGCTCCGGCCTCTGAGGTGAACCGCATCTCCGAATACTGTGGGCTTGATTGGGTGCAACTGAACGGCGACGAGCCCTGGGATTACTTGAGGGAGATCGAGAGGCCCGTTATTAAAGCTATCAGGGTGCGAAGCCAGCAGGGTAGCGAGGATGTCATTGCCGAGTTGGCGCTTGGCTATCAGATATTGGGTTTGGATGGCTTCACCTGCCTTCTGGATTGCCATGTCGAAGGTAGCTATGGTGGCACCGGGCAAACCTTCGACTGGAGGCTGGCAAGGCAGGTGTCGGCAAGATTCCCCGTGATTATCGCCGGCGGTCTCTCCCCGGAGAATGTGGGTGAGGCAATCAGACTCGCAAGACCATGGGGTGTGGATGTCTCCAGCGGCGTGGAAAGCGAGGGGGTGAAGGACATCTCCAAGATTAAGAGCTTTATCGAAACAGTGAGGGAGGCAGATGAAGATATTAAATAAGGAACAACTACCGGACCCCCTCGGTCATTTCGGCAAGTTCGGGGGCAAGTTTGTCCCTGAGACATTGATGGCTGCCCTGGAAGCCTTGGAGAAGGCCTACCGGGAGGCACAGCATGACGCAGGCTTTCAAGAGCGCCTCGCTGCACTGCTCCGGGACTACGCCGGCAGGCCAACGCCCCTCTACTTCGCTGCCAAGCTCACCGAGCACTGTGGCGGGGCGAGGATCTACCTCAAGAGGGAGGACTTGGCTCACACTGGCGCCCACAAGATCAACAACACCCTGGGGCAGGGGCTCTTGGCTGAGCGCATGGGGAAGAGGCGAATTGTCGCTGAGACGGGTGCCGGGCAGCATGGCGTAGCCACCGCCACTGTCTGCGCCATGTTGGGGTTGGAGTGCGTCGTCTACATGGGGGAGAAGGATATTCGCCGCCAATCATTAAATGTCTTCCGCATGAGGCTACTGGGTGCCGAGGTGCGGCCGGTCTCCAGTGGCAGCCAGACCCTTAAGGATGCCATCAATGAGGCCATTCGAGACTGGGTGACCAATGTCGATTCCACCCATTACCTCCTGGGGAGCGTCGTTGGTCCCCACCCTTATCCGATGATGGTGCGCGATTTTCAGTTGGTCATCGGCAGGGAGGCCCGCCACCAGATCCTTGAGGCTACCGGTCGCCTGCCCGATTATGCCATCGCCTGCGTCGGCGGGGGCAGCAATGCCATGGGCATTTTTCATCCCTTGGCCAATGACCCAGAGGTAAAGCTCATTGGGGTCGAGGCCGCTGGCTTGGGCCTCGATACCGGGAAGCATAGTGCCAGCCTGGCAGGTGGAAGTATTGGGGTGCTGCATGGCATGAAATCCTACCTTCTCCAGGATGAGGCCGGGCAGATCCGGGAGACCCATAGCATCTCGGCGGGGCTCGACTACCCCGGGGTTGGCCCGGAACATAGCTATTACAAGGAGAGCGGGCGAGCAAGCTATGTTGCCGTTAACGATGAGGAAGCCCTTGAGGGGTTCCAATTGCTCTGCCAGCAGGAGGGCATTATCCCAGCCCTGGAGCCGGCCCATGCCATCTACTATGCCGCCAAACTCGCCTCACAATTATCGAAGGATCAGATCATCCTGGTCAATCTGAGCGGGCGAGGCGATAAGGACATGGATATTGTAGCTAAGGCACTTGGGGTTCATCTATGAGTCGCATCGCCACTTTTTTTGAAAGTTCCGAAAACGCCACTACGCCACGAAAAGAGCGAAAAAAAGTCCTGATCGCTTATTTAACCGTGGGCTATCCCACTATCGAAGCTACGCTGGAGGTGGTGCCTGCCCTCTTGGAGGGGGGGTGCGACATGATCGAGCTGGGCATCCCCTTCTCCGACCCGCTGGCCGATGGCACCACCATTCAAAGGGCAAGCCACCGGGCGCTTCAGCAGGGGGTCACGCCGAAGTTATGCCTCGAGGTTGCCCATGAGCTGCGTCAAAGGGTTGATGCCCCGTTGATATTCATGAGCTACTATAACCCTTTACTCCGCTATGGATTGGAGGCTTTTTGCGCCGCCTCTGCCCAGGGGGGGATCGATGGGCTGATTGTTCCCGACTTGCCCCCAGAGGAGGGGGCAGAGCTTGAGAGGCTAGCCGAGAGACATCAAATGGACCTCATCTACCTGCTTGCGCCTACCACCACCCGGGAGCGTCTCCGCCTTGTAGCCGCTAGATCGCGCGGGTTCATCTATGTGGTGTCGCTTCGGGGGGTTACCGGCGCCAGGGAGGCGCTGCCCACTGACCTGG
This sequence comes from Dehalococcoidia bacterium, assembly GCA_014859165.1. GTDB lineage: Bacteria > Chloroflexota > Dehalococcoidia > E44-bin15 > E44-bin15 > Kmv38. The sequence continues at coordinate 2,543 of JACUUT010000063.1, read as the reverse complement.
AGGACTTCATTGCCAGGGTGAGGGGCATAACCTCAAAGCCACTGTGTGTGGGCTTCGGTATTGCCACCCCGGAGCAGGCTCGCCGGGTGGCCACGCTCGCCGATGGGGTGATCCTGGGCAGCCGAATCGTTGAGATCCTGGAGAGCAGCGAACCCCGATCCATCGGGGCGGCAGCAGGAGCCTTCATCCGGCAAATCAGGAATGCCATATCCCCTCATTGACCTTTGAGGGCCACCTTGCTATACTCCATATTAATAAAGGAGCAACGGCGTGGCCGATGTCCAACCCTTTCGCGGTCTTCGCTATAATCTGGAGCAGATTGGCGACCTTTCCGCAGTGCTCAGCCCCCCTTATGATGTGATCTCCGCTGAGGAGCAGCTTCTCTACTATGGTAAAAGCCCCTACAATGTGATCAGGCTCGAGTTCGGAGCGGAGCGAGCCGATGACTCCCCTCAAGAGAATAAATATACCAGAGCTGCCCTGACCATGGAAAGTTGGCTCAGGGAGGGTATTCTAATTCGGGAGGGGAGCCCCGCTTTCTACCTGGTGGAGCACCGCTTTCCATATCAAGATGCCGTAAAGAGCCGCTTCAGCCTCATCGCCCGAGTAGGGCTGGAGGATTTGAGCAGCGGGCAGATTCGCCCCCATGAGATGACCATGAGGGGGCCTCGTGCTGACCGTATGTGCCTTCTCAGGTCCTGCCGCGCCAACTTTAGCCCGGTAATGGGGTTGTTTCGCCACCAAGGAGAGGGAATTTTGCCCTTATTGCCCGATAGGATAAATAGGCCCGCGTTGAGCGTGGTGGATAAAAACGGGGTGGACTACAGGTTATGGGTGGTAACGGACGGGAAAGCCATCGCCAGGGTCTCCGATTTCTTCGCCAACAAGCTCCTCTACATCGCCGACGGGCATCATCGCTATGAGATAGCCCTCGCCTACCAGTGGGAGCAGCGCTCCACTCACCCCGATATATCGGGGAAGGAGGGCTTCAATTTTGTGATGATGACCCTTACCGCCTCCAACGCCCCAAACCTCATCATGATGCCCACCCATCGCTTGGTACGGCGGCTCGAAGCGAAAGGGCTGGCACAACTTAGAGAAGGACTGGCAGCCTACTGCGGTGAGGAGGTGCTTTCGCCTTTACCGACCCCTTCTGAGACCCTGAAGGTCTGGCTGGAAGCCTTAAAAGAGCGGGGACGGAGTGGGACAACCTTTGGCCTTTATGGCATTGATGGGCAGTGCCTCCGCTTGCTGACGCTCAGACAGGAAATGATACCAATAGACCAGCCAAGCGCTTTGAAGGGTTCGGATGTATACATCTTGCATCGGCTGATTTTGCGCCAGATGCTGGGCATAGATAGCCAGGAAATGGAGGGGGATTGCCTCGAATACACTCGCGATGCGCTAGGAGCCCTGTCTTGGGTGGATTCGGGGGGGTATCAGCTAGCCTTTCTCCTTAACCCCACACCTATCTCACGCATCCTAGCGGTGGCCGATGAAGGCGCCAGGATGCCCCAAAAATCCACCTACTTCTATCCCAAGACCCCCGCCGGTCTGGTGATCAACCCCCTCTGGGACGATTAGCCCTCCCGATATTCTATTAGCTCAACCTCGCTCCCAAATTGAACAAGAGGATTTAAAAGAAGTAATTGAAATGAAAAGGGATTGGTATTTTTGATGTTAGTTGCCATGGCCTTGGCGATGCTTGGCGTCGGCATGGCTCAGGGGTAAAGCTTTTGAAGGAGCTGGCAGAGGATGCCGTGATAAGGGGAAGTGATTATCCATTTTTTCCCGAGAAATACTCATGTCTAACACACCACAACATGCCATAGCCTAATACCGCCAGGATCGTTAGGGCAATCGATACCACTATTCCCCCAGCATGTCTATAAAGGCGTCCGTTATTTCAGGATCAAATTTTGTGTCCTTCTCCTTTATGAGCATAGCAATGGCCTCTTCCTTGGCAAGGGCTTGGCGCCAGGGGCGAGGCGAGGTTAAGGCATCGTAGGAGTCGCATAAAGACACTACACGGAGCGAAGAGGTTACCCCCTCGCCAAAAAGACCATCCGGGTAGCCTCTGCCATCCGGGCGTTCGTGGTGATGCCGAACGATATGGCGAGCCTCCGATAGGAACTTGAGTGAGGAAAGGATCTCATCTCCAATTATGGGGTGAAGCTTCACCCTATCCCACTCTTTGGGGGCGAGTTCGCCTGGCATGTTCAGGATAGCCTCGCTGATACCGATGAGCCCGATATCGTGAAGGCTGGCGCCCAGCTTCAGGGTGTTTATCTCCTCTTCACCGAGCCCAATCCTCCTGCCAAGCTGCTCCGAGAGCTGAGCCACCCTCTCCATATGGCCTTTGGTGTAATGACCCCTACCCTCGACAAAGGAGGCTATGGAACGGAGGGCACTAAGACAACTCCTTTCCAGCTCGGTGAAGAGTTGGCGGCTCTTCACCGATAGAGCGGCCTGAGTTGCAAGAATGGTGAGGAGCTCTAGATCGCTCCGACCCAGCAGCTTCGCCTCCCCCTCTCTATAGACAT
>JACUUT010000062.1 GCA_014859165.1 Dehalococcoidia bacterium | reverse complement strand
TATCCCCACCCTGTGCTATGACGCCGATCTTGAACCCTACGGTGGCTGTCGGCTGTGCGTGGTGGAGATCGAGGGGATGAGGGGACTGCCCACCGCCTGCACCACGCCGGTCACCGATGGTATGGTGGTGAGAACCGAGACCCCTCAGGTGAACAGGGTGCGCCGCACCGCTGTGGAACTCTTGATTGCCGATCACCCAGCCGACTGTCTGGTTTGCCCCAAAAATCAACGATGCGACCTTCAGAAGGTCGCCGCCTATTTAGGGATCAGGGAGGTTCCCTTTAAAAAAACTACCAGACAGCTCCCTATCGATAGGAGCAACCCCTTCTTCGACCGTGATCTCAATATGTGCATCCTCTGCGGCAAATGTGTTCGTGCCTGCGATGAGATTCTTGGGGTGGGCGCGATCTCCTTTACCTTCAGGGGCTATGCCAGCGAGATCGCTACCTTCGGCGGCAAACCAATACTGGAATCGAACTGTGTTTCCTGCGGCGAATGTGTCGCTCGATGTCCTGTAGGTGCCCTGGTGACCAAGGAGGCTATTCAGCCAACCCAGAGGGTAAAAACGGTCTGCCCCTACTGCGGTGTTGGCTGTGGCATCTATTTGGGGCTTCGAGGTGGTGAGGTTGTTAGTGTCGAGGGCGATCGGGAGAGCCTGGTGAACAAGGGGAAGCTCTGCGTCAAGGGTCGCTTCGGCATCGCCGATTTCATCAATCATTAGGAGCGGCTTATTTCGCCCTTGATCAGAAAAAATAGAAAACTCACTGAAGCTACCTGGGACGAAGCTCTGGATCTGGTTGCCAGTAAGTTTGCCCAATATAAGGGCGAAAAATTCGCCGCCATCTCCTCGGCCAAGGCTACCAATGAGGAAAACTACCTCATCCAGAAATTTACTCGCTCTGTGATGGGCACCAATAATATCGATCATTGCGCCCGCCTCTGTCACGCCCCCACTGTAGCGGGGCTTGTGCAAAGCTTCGGCAGCGGTGCGATGACCAACTCCATCCCCGAGATCGGCGATGCCAAATGTATTCTGGCCATCGGCACAAACACCACATCGGGCCACCCCATAATAGGACTTGAGATAAAGCGAGCGGTAAGAGGTGGCGCAAAGCTCATCGTGGCCAACCCCCGTGAGATCGATCTATGCCGCTTTGCCACTATATGGCTGCGCCACCGCCCGGGAAGCGATGTCGCGCTCTTGATGGGGGTGATGCGGGTCATCGTCGATGAAGGGCTTTTGGATTCCTCTTTTATCGAGGAGCGCTGCGAGAATTTCGACCAGTTCCGAGATTCCCTCCAAGCATTTGAGCTTGATAGGGTTGTGCAAATCACCGGGGTTCCCCGAGAAAGGGTTATTGAGGCAGCCAGAATCTATGCCCAGAATAGCCCAGCAACCATCCTCTATGCCATGGGGATCACCCAGCACTCCCACGGCACCGACAATGTGATCGCTACCGCCAATCTGGCGATGCTCACCGGGAACATCGGTAAGCTATCGACGGGGGTGAACCCATTGAGAGGTCAGAACAATGTGCAAGGGGCCTGTGATATGGGCGCCCTGCCCAATGTTTACCCCGGCTATCAAAGTGTTGCCGATCCGGAAATTAGGGCGAAATTTGAAAAGGCCTGGGGCTCCCCTTTGAGCGACTCCCCGGGGCTGACCCTCACCGAGATCCTCGAGGCAGCCTATCAGGGGCGGATCAAGGCGCTCTACCTGGTGGGGGAGAATCCCCTTTTAAGCGAACCTGATGCCCATCATGCCGAGGAGGCGCTGCGAAAGCTGGAATTTTTCGTGGTTCAGGACATTTTCCTCTCGGAGACCGCTCAACTGGCTCATGTTGTTCTCCCGGCGACAAGTTTCGCCGAGAAGGATGGCACCTTTACCAATACGGAGCGCCGGGTGCAGCGGGTGCGCCAGGCTCTTGAGCCCAGGGGCGATTCTAACCCCGATTGGTGGATCACCTGCCAGATAGCAAAGAGGCTGGGGACCAATGGCTTCGATTTCGATCATCCCTCCCAGATAATGGAAGAGATCGCCCAGCTTACCCCTTCCTATGCCGGCATCTCTTATGAGCGCTTGGATAACGGCGGCTTACAGTGGCCTTGCCCCACCAAGGAGCACCCGGGAACCCCTATTCTTCACACCGAGAGATTCACCCGCGGAAAGGGAAGGTTTTTGCCTCTGGAGTATAAGCCCTCGCTGGAGCTACCCAATGAGGAATATCCCTTAATATTGACCACAGAGCGGAGCCTCTATCACTTTCACACCGGAACCTTGACCAGAAAGGTGTCGGGGCTAAATGTGCTTAAGGGCGAGGAGCTGGTGGAGATGAATCCTGAGGATGCCGAGAAATTGGGTATCGCTGAAGGCGATTGGGTCAGGGTGGCTTCGAGAAGGGGAGAGGTGATCGCCAGGGCAAAGGTGACGGAGGCTTCACCCCCGGGTGTGGTCTCTATGAGCTTTCATTTCACTGAGGCGAGGACAAACCTGCTTACCAACCCCGCCCTCGATCCCGTCTCCAAGATCCCGGAGCTAAAGGTGTGTGCGGTAAAGGTGGCGAAGACTTAGAATCGTAGCCTGAAGTTCTATAAGCCCTTAGTAAAAATTCATTCATGGTAAAAATTATCCTGCCTGTCTCCTAGAACCAAATGAAGTATATTCCAGCCCCTATCGCAGCAGCCGCCAAGAGCAATCCTGTGATTATCTGGGCGGTACTGATCCTGGTTTGGCTGTACAGCCAAGGCATTGCTCTCAGTCGCATTGTCCCGCCGAGTATCAGGAAGCCCACGATGAACAGCATTATTCCAAAACCCAGTGTCATAATTGCCTCCGCTAAATGTGAGATTGCTGCCACGCTTCATAAATTAACTGCGCCTGTTTATATGCCTCTTCGACGCTGCTCAACAACGGGGAGGGATCAAATCGCAGGCCGCCTACCCCTAAATCTTTCCACTCCCCAGGTTGAGTTGCCCATGCCTTCAACATAGACAGCGCGTCCTCTGGGAATAGAACTCCAAATACGAGTCCTGGTATCACCCATTGTCCAACTCTACCTACGCATTCCTCTGGGGTTAAGAGGATCCCCTTGAACTTATTAGACATAAGCTCGGGATATAAGTCCTCAAATGTCACCGTGTCTACAGAGTGGCTCTGCTCTCGGCCTCTCTCCAAGTATTGTATAGCCTCACTAAAGGCGGTTCTCCACGGCGGAGGTATAGCTACATGTTTCCCTTCAAGGCTTGTGGCGTCGCCAACTGACTCTGTCAAGATTTCCTCAGCAGCTGACTTGTTAGCTAGGGACAGGGAACAACCAAGGGAAAAAGCAGCCTTTGCCATCGGCACCACCGCAGCCCACTCGCAAACCTGATGGCCAAATATGAGTCCCTTCTTACGATATGGAAGTAATGAAGCCAATTGTTGACCCACATACCATTGGAAAGTTATTCTCTCAGTCATGTCACCCTCCGCCTCGGCACACTTTCATTGCTAGTCTATACCACACAGCGGTCGTTTTGTCAACTTACCTTGCTTCCCTTATCCCGCTGATTCTAGTAGAATAGCCCCAAGGGCGAAAAATGACTCCGTTGCGAAGCCAATATCTCAGGATCAAGCGGAAGTACCCTGAAGCGATCGTCTTCTTCCGCCTCGGCGATTTTTATGAGACCTTTGACCAGGATGCCAGGGTCGCATCCCGGGAGCTTGAGATCGTGCTCACCTCAAGGGAGATGGGCAAGGGGCAGCGCGTCCCCATGGCCGGGATCCCTTATCATGCCCTGGATAACTATCTCGCCAGGTTGATAAACAAAGGCTACAAGGTTGCTATATGCGAGCAACTGAGCGAGCCCAAGGCAAGAGGGCTGGTGGAGAGGGATGTTATTCGTGTGGTAACCCCGGGAACCGTTGTCGAGCCCGAGCTACTGGAGGGGAAGGTAAACAATTACCTTACCGCTCTGGTTGTCGATAGAGAGCAGGCGGGCATCGCTTATGTTGACATAACAACAAGCGAATTCCAAACCACCCAGCTCTCCCATGAGGGCGCCACATCTGAGCTGGAACGCCTCCGCCCCTCGGAGATCATCGCCCCTTGCGGCTCCGATTTCGCTGACCTTCCTTTCCCGATAACCCTCCTTGATGAGCAGTGGTTCGAATTGGAAACCGCCCGCCAGCTTTTGCTGGAGCATTTTGGAGCCTCATCCTTAGAGGGGTATGGCTGCGCCCATCTTTCCCTGGCGATAAAGGCGGTGGGTGCCATTATCCATTACCTCGGTGAGACCCAGAGGGGTGCATTGGGGCAACTCACCAGGCTCTCCACCTACACTACGGAGTCATTCATGATCCTTGACCCCCAAACACGGCGCAACCTGGAACTATTTCATACATTCCGCCAGGGGACCGCAGGCTCGCTCCTCTCCATCATCGACCTGACGAAAACGGCGATGGGAGGGAGGTTGCTCCGGAGATGGCTTGGGCAGCCACTGCTTGACATAAAGCAACTAGAGCGACGACTTGATGCTGTGGCATGGTTCCAGGGTAGCGCAGGGCGGCGCACCAAGACCATTGCCCTATTGGGACAAATCGCTGACCTGGAGAGACTCATCAACCGCATAAGAAGCGGCATCGCCACCCCCAGGGAGTTGGTTAGCCTGCGCCGCAGCCTCGATGCTGCATCCCATCTTAGGGAGGCGATGGGGCAAGAAGATGACCCTCCCATAAGATGGCTTTTAGAAGGTTTAAAGCCCTGCCAGGATGTTATTGCCCTAATCTCCCAGGCGATCGTCGAGGAGCCCCCGCAAAGCCTCGGCGATGGCGTCATCAAGGAGGGCTTCTCAGCGGAGCTGGACGAGATAAGGTCAGCATCAAGGGATGCTAAGAAATATCTGGCGAACCTGGAGCGCCAGGAGAGGGAGAGAACAGGGATCAGATCGCTCAAGGTGGGATATAACAAGGTCTTCGGCTATTATATCGAGGTCTCAAAGCCCAATCTGCCTCATGTTCCCGCCGATTATATCCGCAAGCAGACGCTGGTGGGAGGAGAGCGCTTCTTCACCCCCCAGCTTAAGGAATATGAATCGCTGATCCTCAATGCGCAGGAGAGGATCGCCGAGCTTGAGGGGAATATCCTCCGCCAGGTCTCGAGCCAGGTCGGCGCCGCTGCCGAGCGCATCCTGGAGGTTGCCTCCGCCCTGGCCCAGATGGATGTTTTCTCCGCCCTTGGCGAGGCGGCGGCACGCTATAATTATATAAGACCGAAGCTAACTACAGACGACGCCATCATTATCTCAGGGGGTCGCCATCCTGTTGTGGAGCAAATGATCAGCGATGAGCCCTTTGTCCCCAATGACACCTATCTCTCCAACAGAGACGCCCAGATGGTGATCCTCACCGGCCCCAATATGTCGGGGAAGTCCACATATTTAAGGCAGGTGGCGCTCATTGTGCTCCTGGCGCAGATCGGGAGCTTTGTCCCCGCCGATTCGGCATCCATCGGCATCGTCGACCGCATCTTCACCCGCGTCGGCGCCCAGGATGAGGTATCGATGGGGCGCTCCACCTTCATGGTGGAGATGGAGGAGACGGCCAACATCCTGAACCACGCCACGCCCCGTTCGCTGGTGATCCTCGATGAGATCGGGCGCGGGACCA
>JACUUT010000111.1 GCA_014859165.1 Dehalococcoidia bacterium | reverse complement strand
TGTTCCCAGGGATGTTCGTTGGGCCTTTCAGTGAGAGCATCATCAGGCGAGCCATCGATCGCGGGCTGGTGGAGATTGTGATTCATAATATTCGGGACTATACCTCGGATAGACATCATGTGGTCGATGATTATCCCTACGGAGGCGGCCCTGGGATGGTGTTGAAACCGGAGCCTCTCTTCGCCGCGGTAGAGGCGATAAGGGGTGAATCCCAGATCCCTGTGATCCTGCTCACACCCCAGGGTCGACTTTTCGACCAACGGGCTGCTGAGGAATTTTCGCACTATGAGGAGATGATTCTGGTCTGTGGTCACTACGAGGGAGTAGATGAGCGAGTGCGGGAGCACCTGGTCACGGACGAAATTAGCATCGGGGACTATGTGCTGAGCGGCGGCGAGCTGGCCGCCATGGTGGTAGTCGATGCCGTGGTGAGGCAACTGCCCGGCGCTTTGGGCTTGGAGACATCGGGGGGGGAGGACTCCCACTCAAGTGGGCTTTTGGAGTATCCCCAGTACACTCGCCCCCAGGCTTTTCGAGGGTGGGTGGTGCCCGAGGTCTTGCTTTCGGGCAATCACGCACAGATCGCCAAGTGGCGGCGAGAGCAATCGCTTCTTCGCACTCTGAAGCGGCGCCCTGACCTCTTGGAGAAGGCAGAGCTAACCGATGGGGAGAGAAGGCTTATTTCGCCCTAAAGCGCTTGTTTCGCAAAAAGCGGGACTTTTCTTTTAAGAAAGTCCTGGGTTATAAAAAGCGCTTCGCAAAGTTCGAAAAAGGGGAAGCTTAAATGGACATCGATACGCTGATCAAGCTGGAACCGAATCCCAATATCCCGGTGATCAGCCCCGGCGATACGGTGAAGGTAAGCATAAAGGTAGTGGAGGGGGAGCGGGAGCGCTCTCAGGTGTTCCAGGGGGTGGTGATCAGGTTGAGGAAGGGCAGCGCCAATGCCAACTTCACGGTGAGGCGAATCGCCTATGGGGTTGGTTTGGAACGAACCTTTTTACTTCACTCCCCTTC
>JACUUT010000061.1 GCA_014859165.1 Dehalococcoidia bacterium | reverse complement strand
GCTCGAGAAGGGTGGCATCATCTTATTGGAGAACCTGCGCTTTCATCCCGAGGAGGAGAAAAACGACCCCGCTTTCGCCCAGGCACTAGCTCGGCTTGCTGACATCTATGTCAATGATGCCTTCGGCACCGCCCATAGGGCACACGCTTCCACCGTGGGTGTCGCTGAGCATCTTCCAGCAGTAGCCGGTTTCCTGATGGAGAAAGAGATCGATATTATGGACAAGGCCTTAAATGAGCCGGTTCGCCCCTTTGCTGCCATCATCGGCGGGGCGAAGATAAGCGACAAAATCGGCGTTTTGGAGCATATACTGGAAAAGGTCGATTCACTACTCATTGCCGGCGGCATGGGCTCGACTTTCCTAAAGGCTTTGACCTACGATGTCGGTCAATCATCGGTAGAAAAAAATAAGGTGGGCCTGGCGCAATGGCTGATGGATAAAGCGACCAAGAAGGGGGTTCACCTCCTCCTGCCCACCGACGTCGTGGTTGCCGATAAGTTTGAACCCGGGGCTCGGTCCAGGACGGTGCCCATTGCCGAGGTGCCTTCAAGCTGGTATGTCATGGACATCGGGCCACAGACCATCGAGCTTTTTGAGGCCAAGCTGAGGAAAAGCAAAACGGTCATCTGGAATGGACCGGTGGGCGTCTTCGAGTTCCCCAAGTTCGAGAAGGGGACTGAGGCTATCGCAAACCTGCTGGCGAGCCTGGATGCCACCACTATCATCGGGGGTGGATCAACCGCCGAGGCGGTGGAGAAGCTGGGACTGGTGGATAAGATGACCCACGTCTCCACCGGCGGCGGAGCTTCGCTAAAGTTTCTTGAGGGCAAAACCCTGCCCGGAGTGGCAGTGCTCATGGATAAGGAAAGCTAATGATCGGATTGGAGCAAATAGGGGAGATCGCGAGGTCCACCCCCTCCAAGATTGTGCTCCTGGTCATCGATGGCCTGGGTGGACTACCCCATCCCGAGACGGGCCGGACGGAGCTGGAGAGCGCCAAAACCCCAAACCTCGACCGACTGGCAAGAGAGGGCATCTGTGGAATGATCGACCCGGTCGGCCCCGGGATCACGCCGGGAAGCGCCCCCGGCCATCTCGCCCTCTTCGGCTATGATCCTCTGAAGTTCACCGTCGGCCGCGGCATCCTCGAGGCCCTGGGCATTGAGTTCGACCTCAAACCGGGGGATGTTGCCGCCCGGGGCAACTTCTGCACCATGGATGCCAAGGGCATAATCACCGACCGCCGGGCGGGGCGCATCCCCACCGAGAAATGCACCCAGTTGTGCCAGCTTTTGGAGGCGGTCAGCATCGCCGGTGTAGAGATTTTTGTCTCACCCGTAAAAGAGCACCGCTTTGTGGTGGTGTTTCGAGGCAAGGGGCTGTCGAGCCAACTCAGCGACTCCGACCCCCAGCGTGAGGGATTATCACCAAAGGCAGTCTCCCCTCTTTCTGCGGAGGCTACAAAGGCTGCAAATATTGCGAACAAATTCATTGAAAGGGCAAGCGCTACCCTCGCCGATCGCTACCCGACGAACATGGTTCTCCTTCGAGGCTTTGCCCGGTATCCCGATTTCCCCAAGATGAGCGAGGTCTTCAGTCTTAAGCCCGCTGCCATCGCTTCTTACCCCATGTATCGAGGGCTGGCCAAGGTGGTGGGCATGGAAATCCTTGCTACTGGAGCTACTATCGAGGAGGAGTTTTCCGCTCTAGCGGAACACTACAATAATTACGACTTCTTCTTTTTACATGTCAAAGAGACAGATATCGCTGGCGAGGACGGCGACTTCGATCGCAAGATTCGCATCATCGAGGAGGTGGATCGCGCCTTGCCCAGGCTCATCGACCTCGATCCAGCTGTCATCATCGTCACCGCAGACCATTCCACCCCGGCGGTATTAAAAGGGCATAGCTGGCACCCTGTTCCTTTTCTTTTACGTTCTAAATGGTGCCGCCCAGATGGGGTGGAGGAGTTCTCGGAGAGAGCCTGCGTTAGTGGTGCTCTGGGAAGCTTCCCCGCAACCGATGTTATGCCTCTGGCCCTGGCAAACGCCTTGAAGCTGGGTAAATTTGGCGCTTAAGATGACTATGAGGTCTCCGTTAATCGCCGGGAACTGGAAAATGAATGCCACCCTGGCTGAAGCCTCAGCCCTGGTCAGGGAGATGAAGGAGGGGCTGGAGCGCATAGAAGGCGTAGAGAAGGTGCTCTGTCCCCCTTTCATTTCGTTGGCTTTGGTCAAGGAGCTTCTCCAAGACTCGTCTATTAAGCTGGGGGCACAAAATATGCATTTTGAAGAAAAGGGCGCCTACACCGGTGAGATTTCGCCCTTGATGCTTAAGGAGCTTTGCGATTTCGTTATCCTTGGTCATTCTGAAAGAAGAGAGCACTTCAAGGAGACTGACGAAATGGTGAACGAAAAAGTTCGGGCGGCGCTCAAAGCGGGGCTAAATCCCATCCTTTGCATCGGGGAAAGGCTTGAGGAGATGGAGGGGGGAAAAACTGAGGGGGTGGTCATCAGGCAGGTGAGGGGGGCGCTTGGGGGCATCGATTCGCCTCAAGGATTGGTTATCGCCTATGAGCCTATCTGGGCTATTGGCACAGGCAGGGCAGCGAGCGGTGGGGGGGCGAATGTTACCATTGGCATCATCAGGAACACGATGGCTCAACTCTATGGCGAGGGGGTAGCCCAGCGGATAAGAATTCTATACGGAGGAAGCGTGACCGCTGCCAATATCGCCGAGTTTATGGCGCAGCCCGAGATCGATGGCGCCTTAGTGGGCGGAGCAAGTCTAAAGGCGGAGGAATTTTTAAGCATCGTGGAGCAATCGGCGGCGATCAAGAGGGCGAGATGAGCTATCTTGTTGCTATTATGGGTCCCACCACGGTAGGCAAGAGCAGGCTGGCAATCCGTCTGGCGCAGGCTTTTGATGGTGAGATCGTGAGCGCCGACAGCCGCCAGGTCTATCGCTATATGGACATCGGCACGGCAAAGCCAAGCCCCGAGGAGCGTGCTCTCATCCGCCACCATCTCATCGACGTGGTTAACCCCGATGAAGAATTCAGCCTAGCATGCTATCAAGAATTAGCGTATCAAGCAATAAAGGATGTTCAAGAACGAAAAAAGCTGGCGCTTTTGGTGGGCGGGAGTGGTCTTTATGTGCGGGCAGTGATCGATGGTTTGCGGATCCCTCAAGTAGCCCCGGATGTCGAGCTGAGGCGAAACCTGGGCGAAAAAGCGAAAAGGGAAGGCTATATGAGGCTCTATGAGGAACTGGAGCAGAGCGACCCCGCTGCGGCAAGGAGGATCGACCCCCGCAATGTGCGTCGGGTGATCCGGGCCATCGAGGTTTTTCGTACTACCGGGCTACCCTTCTCTCAGCTTCAGAGTTTTTCGCCCTTTTTTCGAACTTTAATGATAGGTCTTACTACCACTAGAGAGGATTTGTATAAGAGAATCGATGATCGAGTTGATGATATGATTGAGTGCGGCCTTGCCGGTGAGGTTGAAAGACTTCTGGAGCGGGGCTACAGCCTCGACCTACCCTCGATGTCGGGGCTAGGCTACAAAGAGATCGGGCTCTATCTAAAGGGAGAGCTTGACCTCTCCAAAGCGGTGCAGCGGATAAAATACGAGACCCACCGCTTCGCCCGCCATCAATACGCCTGGTTCCGCCTCAAGGACGAGAGGATCCACTGGTTTGATGTGAGGGATGGGGTGGAAGATGCTGTTCAGGGTCTCATTCAAGATTCATATATGAACAAACAGGGATTGAACTGGCAGAGTAATTGAGTAGGGCGAAAAGGTGAAAAGGTGAAATTCGTCAAGATGCAGGCCACGGGCAACGATTTCATATTGATTGAGGCTACTGAGGAACGGGATTGGTCATTGCTGGCGAAAGCTATGTGCGAACGCCACACTGGCGTGGGCGCCGATGGGCTCATCCTTCTCATCCCCTCAAAGGTAGCCGATTTGGGTATTCGCTTCTTTAACCCCGATGGCTCGGTGGCGGAGGCCTGCGGCAATGGGCTGAGATGCCTCGCCAGATATGGCATCGACCGGGGCTTGGTCAATGCCGAGGAGCTAGCGGTAGAAACGCCGCGGGGCATAAGAAGGGTGCGAGCCCTCAGGGAAATCATACAGGTGGACATGGGGGCACCTCAATTTAAGGCTGATGAGATACCGATGCTCATTAGGGAGAAAGTTGACATAATATTTGACCATCCCATCACCATAGGGGGCGAAAAACTCCTTTTGAATTGCCTCTCTATGGGCAACCCCCATGCCGTCTGCTTTCTTGAGGAGCCGGTGGCAAATTTCGCTCTTTTCGAAATTGGCCCCAAAGTGGAGCGTCATCCTATGTTTCCCAACAGGGTAAATTTTGAAGTGGCGAATGTTCTAGCCCGAAATAAAGTCGTGGCCAGGGTCTGGGAGCGAGGGGCAGGGGAGACCCTCTCCTGCGGCAGCGGTGCCTGTGCTATAGCGGTGGCCGCCCGACTTCATGACCGTGTTGATAGCCATGTCGATATAATATTACTTGGAGGCACGCTCACCGTTGATTGGGATGGGGTAGGGGAGGTGATGCTCAGCGGCCCTGCGGAGCTAGTGTTTTCGGGTGAATGGCCTGACTAACTGTGGACATATCAGGGTCGGGCAATTAAAATAGTTTGGAGGTAATAGAATGAGCGAATCGAGAAACCTGGCAGGGGCAAATTTGGCGAGCGCTAACTTTCGGGGTCAGGTCCTCTGTGGCGCCGACCTATCCGGTGCTACTCTGGTCCAGGCCGACATGCTGAATTGCGACCTCTCTGGAGCGAATCTATCTTGCGCCGACCTGAACGGTGCCGATTTGACCGACGCCGATTTTTCAGATGCCAACCTGACGGGTGCCAATTTGACTCGTGCCAGACTCAGGGGCGCAAATTTTAGCGGCGCCGACCTAACAGGCGCAATACTGGCCCGCACCGACCTTCAGGACGCCGACTTCCGTGGGGCGAAGTTCGATATTGAAAAGCTCAACATCTCGGGTACCCGTGCCTGGCAGCAGGCGAAGTGGGACCCGCCGGTGTTCGAGGCGCTGAAAGCGAAGTTTGGATAGAAGAAATAGGCCTTAAGTTCGAAAAAGGGGCGAAAAATGAGAACGGCCAGGCGCATTGAAAACCTACCGCCCTATCTTTTCGTTGAGATCTCCAGAAAGATCGCCGAGAAGCAAGCAAAGGGAGAGGATGTGCTCAGCCTGGCAATTGGCGACCCTGACATCCCCACGCCCCAGCATGTTATCGAGCGCCTCTGCCGGGCAGCCCAGGACCCTGAAAACCATCGCTACCCTGAGTCGGAGGGGCTTCCTGAGCTCCGCCATGCCATTGCCCAGTGGTATGAGAAGCGTTTCGGCGTGACCTTTGACCCTGACACGGAGGTCTTGCCCCTCATCGGCGCTAAGGAGGGCATCGGGCACATTGCCCTTTGCTTCATCGACCCCGGTGACCTCGCCCTCGTGCCCGACCCAGCATATCCAGTCTATTCTTTAGGCACCATGTTCGCCGGCGGTCTTTCGCACTATATGCCGCTTACTGAAGAGAATGATTTCCTTCCAGACCTGGAGAGTGTTTCTTCAGAAATAGCGCAAAGGGCGAAAGTTTTATGGATAAACTATCCCAATAATCCCACGGCGGCGGTGGCAAGTCTCGATTTCTTTGACCGTGCCCTCATACATCTTTATTGTCTGGTAAAGGATCTTGGATG
>JACUUT010000110.1 GCA_014859165.1 Dehalococcoidia bacterium | reverse complement strand
TGCCCATATCCACCACGCCAGCCCGCTCAACCAGTCCAAAAAGCCGGGTAATAGTTCCCATCCCAAATAAGCCAAATAGCACCCGAGGAACGTCCGCGGCATGCGCCCGGCAATGGTCGCCAGCAGGAATTTCCAGAAGGGAAATCGCAATGCCCCGGCGGCGATGCCAACGAAGTCGAAAGGAAGCCAGGTAATGGAGAAGATGAATATGGTCACACTACCATAGCGCCTCATCCAGTCCTCCGCTCTTTTATACCACTTCGACTGCTCGGGAGTGATGATCACCGCCCCCCCGTAACCAGCAAGGTATGCCGTAGATTCCCCCAGCGCTCCGCCCACACCTGATGCCAGAGCCACTAAAGCCCAGCTAAAGGCTTGACTGGCGGCTAGGGCCCCGATGACGAAGAAACCAGGTGCGGGGAGAATAACAGTGCTGCTGGTGATGACAGATACGAAAAAGGCACCAAGGTAACCATACTGCTCAAACCCTTCTAAATATGGCGAGAGGCGCAGGATGGCATAGCCAAGGACAATAAACAAGACAACGACAATAGCTAGCAGCAGCCACCTAGTCGTCCCGCTCAGCTCCCTTAGCCGGGAGAGGCGACGAAGTAATCTAGCCAAAGCAGGGTTAACGCCGAGCCATAGTCTGAACAAGATATGCCTCCAGCCCCTCCTTTCTAAGCGAGCGATGCAGCTCCTCACCTTGAGCCTTATCTCTCACCAGGGTGAAAAGGGTAGGGCCTGAGCCTGCGAGGTGGATATTATCGGCACCGAGAGCGGAAAAGCGCTGCCAATACTCCTCAAGCCCAGCAAAAACGGTGAAGGCGACCCTCTCGAAGGCATTGAAAAAGGAGGAGGCTGGGAGCTCTTCCCCCCGGTGAAGCAGATCGACCACCCTCTTGGTGAATCGACCTTCGGTGAAGTGGGACGGACTTAGCGAGGCGTAGAGGCGCCCCGTTTTACCTAGCGGAATATCAACCGGTGGCCTAAATAGCACCAACCACGAAGCGGGGAGGGCAGGTAG
>JACUUT010000006.1 GCA_014859165.1 Dehalococcoidia bacterium | reverse complement strand
AACTTGCTTAAGCTTTCTCGCCGTGTTATTCTTCATCCGATCTATAGGTAATCTTAGCAATTGGCAAGGGGGAGTGGCCGATGAAATGGCTTGAACGGTATAAAGCGATTATCGTTTTTTCGCTCATTATGCTTATTATCGTTGGGGGCATTTTCCTCTATCAAAAACAGCCGTGGGTGGAAGGGGGGCTGGAAGTGGTGACCTCATCCCCATCCTGCCTGATCACCTTCTATGTTATTGGCGAGGTGGAAAGCCCTGGAATATATACCATTGATGGCTGCTCCCTTTCCATCCGGGATGCTATAGATGCGGCGGGGGGATTTGCCGATGGCGCCGACCGGGATGCCTTAAACCTGGCTGCCCCTTTGAGCAATGGTGACGTAATTCATGTCCCCTGCCTCGGCGATGTCCCGCAGCGAGTAAATATCAATACCGCTGAAGTTTGGCTTCTTAAGGCCTTGCCCGGAATCGGCCCAACCCTGGCGCAGCGGATTGTCAATTACCGCCACCAGAACGGCCTCTTTAACCGGATTGAGGATTTGATGAAGGTGGAGGGGATTGGAGAGGCGACCTATAATAAGCTGAAAGACCTCATCACTGTGGAATAGGCCAAAAATGACGCTGGTCTATCTTAGTTTAGCCTTTGTCGTCGGCATCTATTTTGGCTCCCAGCTTCCATTGCCACTCGCCGTTGCGCTCCCGATCATCGTTGTTGCCCTCCTTATCGCTCTCCTCTGGCGAAAAAATATGCCCATCCTTTTGGGTGGGCTATGCGTAGCCCTTTTCCTCTGCGGTGCCCTCAGATTTGGGGCTGTGCCCAGCGGCGATGCTCTCCAGCCCTATAAAGACAAGACGGTGGAAATCGTTGGGGTGGTGGCTGAGGAGCCTGAGCCCAGGGATTCATCGACCGAGCTTATCCTCTCGGCGAGGGAGATAAACGGTGAGGAAATTCAGGGACGCTTTCTAGCGCGCACCACGAGGTATCCCACTTATCAATACGGTGATTTGCTGAAAGTAACCGGTGAACTGGAGGAGCCGCAGCCATTTGAGGGTTTCGACTACCCTGCCTACCTTGCCCGCCAGGGCATCTACACCATAATGTATTACCCCGATAAGGTGGAGCTTGTAGCCGCCGGGCAGGGGCCGCAGCCCCTCCAAGCCCTCTACTCCTTCAGGCATCGGATGGGGGAGTCGCTGGGGGGCTCGCTTTCTGAGCCTGAGGGTTCGCTGGCTCAGGGCATCCTATTAGGGCTGCGGCACAATATACCCTCCTCCCTGTATGAGGACTTCCAGCACTCGGGGACGGCTCACATCCTCGCCATCTCAGGGCTTCATATGGCCATCGTCGCTGGCATTCTGCTCAGCGTCTCGGTGTGGCTCTTTGGCAGGCGGAGGCCAACCTATTTCCTGGTGACCCTTGGCACCTTGTGGCTCTATGCCCTGCTCGCCGGGATGGCCCCTTCGGTGATGCGCGCTGCGATCATGGTTAGTCTTTTCCTCATCGCTGCCTATTCAGGCAGGCAGCGAAGCGGGATCACCGCTCTCGCCTTTGCCGCAGCGATAATGGTGGCGATTACCCCCCAGATCCTTTGGCAGATAAGCTTTCAATTGAGCTTCGCAGCGGTGCTCGGGCTTATACTTCTGGCTCCCACCTTTCAGCAGTGGGGGAGGAGAACCAGAGCGCCGAATATCGTAGCCGATGGCTTCTCGGCGACCCTGGGAGCCATCCTGGCCACTCTGCCTCTCGTCGCCTACTATTTTGGGTATGTCTCCCTCGTTGGCCTCCCCGCCACCTTCCTCGCCCTGCTCGCATTGCCCGGCATCATCGTTCTCTCAGCACTGGTGGGCTTTATCGGGCTCTTCGCCCTGCCCCTGGCCCAGGTCATCGGATGGGTCGATTGGCTCTTCCTGGCGTATATGGTTGTGGTTGTTAAGGGCTTTGCCGCCCTGCCCTATTCGTCCTTGGAGCCTGTTGGGATCGATGCCTATTGGGTTTGGCTCTACTACGGCATATTCGGAGGTGCGCTCTGGCTGGGCACAAGAAGGAAGCGCATTTTGCCGAGCATAAAGGCCGGTTTTAGAGGGGCTTGTAGCAGTTTGGGTTCGCTTTCTCCAAGGATACCCACAAAGTGGATACTTATCCCGCTCCTTATCATCGCCATCCTGGTCTGGGTTGCGGCAGCGGTTGCCCCTGAAAGTGGCAAGCTCAGCGTTAGCATCCTGGATGTGGGGCAGGGCGATGCCATCCTTATCACCACACCCTCCGGCCAGCATATCCTCGTTGATGGCGGCCCCAGCCCTGAGAAGGTCTGCCTTGAGCTAGGGGAGAGACTGCCCTTCTGGGAGAGGACAATCGACCTGGTGGTGCTCACCCATGCCCACGATGACCATGTTACCGGGCTGGTGGAGGTGCTTCGCCGCTACGAAGTGAAGCGGGTGCTGTATCCAGAAGGCATCGACTATACCTCAAATGCATACTCAGAGTGGCTCGGCGTGATCGAAGAGAAGGGAATCGATTACACCCGCGCTCAGCCGGGGCAGGTGATCGACCTTGGCGGCGGGGCGACCCTTGAGGTGCTTCACCCTCCAGTGGAGTTTCTTGAGGGCACTGAATCGGACATCGATAACAACGGGGTGGTGCTGAGGCTAAAGATGGGGGAAGTCAGCTTTTTGCTCACGGCTGACCTCTATGCGGAGGGGGAGCTATATCTCCTTGACCAAGGGGCGAGACTGAGGAGCACCGTGCTCAAGGTGGGCCACCACGGCTCAAGCACATCAACCTGCCCGGAATTTCTTGCCGCCGTCAACCCCCAGGTGGCGGTGATCTCCGTAGGCGCCGATAACCCCTTCGGCCACCCCAGCGATGAGGTCATGGCGAGGCTGGCTGAAAGGCTTGGGGAGGACAGGATTTACCTCACCTCCGAGCGAGGCACCATCACCTTCACCACGGATGGGGAGAGGCTATGGGTGGAGACGGAGAAATAGGGGGAGGGTTGACAGGGCGCTATTCGGTGGGGTATACATAGTTTTGCCGATTGGCACAAAAGGAGTAATGAAATGCCGGGGCCAAACACGACGATCGAAATGAAGGGGATAGCATCAGTACTGAGTAGTACAAGGCTGGAAGTGCCCCTACACCAGAGGGTATTCACGTGGACCGAAGAGGTTCAGGAGCTTTTAGAGGATGTTGGAGAAGCCTTTAATAGAAAGCGAGAGGATTATTTCCTTGGGAGTCTAGTCATCATTGCTGCTCGTGAAGGTGGGCGACCCAATGTCTTAGACGGACAACAACGTCTGGCGGTAATATCACTATTGCTTGCTGGGATCGCTGATCAATTCCATGACAGAGGAGATGAAAGGCGCTCTCAAGAAGTCCGTAGCCAATACCTTACCACATTTGATATTAGGGAAGGAACGGAGCGCCCTCAGCTGAAATTAAACCATATAGATGACGCATACTTCCGATCTATCTTGATGAGAGGAGCCACTGAGCCGGAGCATGGAGCGACGGACTCGCACAGGCGTCTTTGGGAAGCACGCCAATCCATATCCAACTGGCTCTCGAACAAGCTGGACAAAATAAGTGACTCAATCAACTGGCTGGCCGAATTCACAGAATATCTGACTCACTCCGCATATGTGATTTACTTCACAGTTCCAGACGATGCAAATGCTTTTCTGATATTTGAAACCATGAATGACCGCGGCCTCGACCTTTCTATCGCTGACCTTTTAAAGAATTACTTACTTGGCCGTGCGGGTGAAGATACTCAAACGGTACTTGGTCAGTGGACCACGGCAATTGCTTCTCTGGGTGCATATGGTGGAGAGAACCTCTTTAAGGTGTTCCTCAGGCACTTCTGGAGTTCTAAGTATGGTCTCGTAAGGGAGAAGGAACTCTACCGCAATATGAAACTTCGAATCGCTACTTCAGCTAACGTTATGGATTTTGCCGATGAGCTAGCGCATAATAGCTATTTCTATGCGGCAATTCTATCGCCTGAGCACGAGTTTTGGTCCGAAGCTTCTCTTAGGACTCGTGAACGCATAAGGACGCTTTCCCTTCTCGGACTTGAACAATATCGTCCGATGTTGTTATCTGCGTTGGCGCATCTTCAACCGGGGGAGCTCGAGAATCTACTTAGGCTTGTAATAGGGTGGAATGTTCGTCTTCTAATTGTTGGTGGTCTTGGTGGCG
Organism: Dehalococcoidia bacterium; assembly: GCA_014859165.1. GTDB lineage: Bacteria > Chloroflexota > Dehalococcoidia > E44-bin15 > E44-bin15 > Kmv38. The sequence continues at coordinate 27,033 of JACUUT010000006.1, read as the reverse complement.
GAGCAATGGAAAACCATTACTGTGAGCTTGGGAAGGCGATTCGAAATGGAGAATTGAAAAGTGTAAAAGAAATTGCAAATCGCGCTAAATCCTTTATCCCAAATGACACCATATTTCGAGATAGCTTTGCCAGTGCCTACATTTCGAAGGCCTATCTAGCTAGATATTACTTGCGCACGCTAGAGCGTCAGGCCAGTGGTGAACCTCAGCCGGAGCTTGTTCCCAACGCCGACCCAGCTGAACTCAACCTAGAACATGTTTTACCTGAACGACCAGCAGAGGATTCTTGGCACCAGTTCAACGAAGACGATAGAAGGGCGTATACAAAGCGGCTTGGCAATATGTTGTTATTGAAAGAGAAAATGAACAGCAAGCTTCGTAATGGTCCGTTTGACGACAAGCGTGAAGTATATAAAAGCTCCGATCTTTTGCTCACAAAAAAAGTTGCGGAATTTGATGGATGGAACAAAGCAACAATCGATGAGCGACAGAATTATCTGGCTGACTTGGCGGTTAAAGCTTGGAGTATAAAACCGTAACAAAAGGCGTTATCCACTCGTTGGCTTCATAGATATTCCTGCCTGACTATAACAGCAGCAATTGCCCTACTCGAACATCCTTATCTCCACATCCATCCCTTCCTGCCCGATGGTTACGATTCCCGCCGAGGCCGCGGTTCTGAAGGAGGGGTAAGCCTGGCCCGGATTTAAGAAAACCACACCCCCTATTGTCTCGTGGCAGACATCGTGAGTATGGCCGAAGAGGATGATGTCCACCCCCTCAAACTCCTTGGCTATATCCTTCTCGATCCCCCAGGGCGGGCCACCACAGGGGGGATGGATGACCCCGATTCGTCTCCCTTCGACCTCGAACACCGTCTTGTCGGGCAACTCATCCCGAATCTCCCTCGGGTCCATATTGCCGTAGACGCCGATGAAGCGCCTTGCCACACGCCGCAGCTCCTCCAGCAGAACGAGGTAGGTATAGTCCCCGCAGTGGACTACAATGTCTGCCTCGGACAGCTCCTTCACCAATCCTTGAGGCAGCCCTTTGAGGCTCCGGGTGTGGGTGTCGGAGATGACTACAATCCTTGTCACCGGTCTGCCAGCTCCACTACGGTGGCGCCATCGCCTCCCTCTTCAAGCTCGGCCCGTCTGAAGGATTTGACCAAAGGATGAGTCTTCAGCTCCTCCCGCACCGCTTGGCGCAGGGTTCCCGTTCCCTTGCCGTGAATCACGAGCACCGTAGTCAGGCCGTTCAGGAAGGCATCGTTGAGGTATTGGTCGAGCCTCAATAGGGCCTCGTCCACGGTAAGACGGCGGAGATGGATTTCCGCTGTTTTCGCTCTGAAAAGTTCCTTTGATGGGCGATCGTGGCTACTCAATTTGCACCCTTTATGGTTCTAAGGGTCATTATATCGCTATGGGCGCTTCATTGCCAGCGCCAATACCTGGTGGTATACTCTTATTTCAACAGGAGGCGATATTGTTCCGACTGGATGGTCGTGCTAACGATGAGCTACGCCCGGCTAGGATCATCCCCGGCTTTCAGCACTACGCCGAGGGTTCGGCGCTCATCGAGCTGGGGAAGACGAGGGTGATTTGTGCCGTAAGCGTGGAGGATCGAGTCCCCGCCTTCCTCAAAGGGGAGGGAAGAGGCTGGATCACCGCTGAGTATGCTATGCTCCCTCGCTCCACCATTACAAGAACGCCTCGGGAGGAAAGCCGTGTGGGGGGCAGAACACATGAAATCCAGCGCCTCATCGGGCGCTCCCTTAGGGCGGTTGCCGACCTCGATGCCCTTGGCGAGCGGACGCTAATTGTTGATTGCGATGTGCTCCAGGCCGATGGGGGCACGAGGACGGCAGCGATCACAGGCGCCTATGTGGCCCTGGTTCAAGCCCTTAACACATTGGTGGAAAGAGGCCTCATCCCCTCGCTTCCCATTAAAAGCGCCGTAGCGGCGACCAGTGTGGGCATCGTCGGTGGGGAGATGCTCCTCGACCTTTGCTATGATGAGGATTCCTGGGCTGAGGTCGATTTCAATGTGGTGATGACCAGCGAGGGCGAGTTTGTGGAGATTCAGGGGACGGCGGAAGCGACCCCCTTCTCCAAGGAGACCATCAACTCCCTGCTCTCCCTCGCCGAGCGGGGCATTGAAAGGCTTTTTGAGGCTCAGAAAGCGGCCATCGATAGCCTTAAAGGGCTAGCAGGCAAAAATGGTGACTCTTGATAAGGTTCTGAGATGGAGGCCTAGTATCGGTGATGGAAGAAAAGGCGCCTCACGTTGACCTAGTCCCGTGGACGGTGGGTGATGTTGCCCTGGGGATTGTGGTGGTCATTGGTTTAACCCTTCTCATCGGCTTTGGTCTGGGGATGGGCACTGTTCTGCTTATTGGCCCTGAGGCTTCTCTTGAGCTTGGCATTGAAGGCTCTACGGACCTTTCTAAAGTGTTTTCGGCCTTTCTTGACTTTCTTGAAAAAGAGGGCTTGCTTCAGCTGTGGGTGGTAATGGCGCTGGGGGGGATGGTGGTTTCAGAGGGGGCGATGCCTCTTATGGCGTGGTTGTTCAGCAGTGTCAAATACCACCGTGGGTGGCGTGCTCTAGGATTTGGCTCCTTCAAGATAAAGAGGACCTTGATCCTCGTAGCAGTGGTGCTCATCGCCGGTATCCTGGTAAACCTTCTCTATGAGTGGGTGCTGACCTCCTTGGGGGTGGAGGTTTCCTCCACTTTGCCCCAGGAGCTTACCCGAACAGGGGTTAGCTTGGCTATGATGGCCATTCTTACAGTCCTAGTCGCTCCTTTCGCTGAAGAGACCTTTTTCCGCGGTTTTATCTTTGCCGGCATCGGCAATCGCTATGGCTATGGCTGGGGAGTGGTCGTTAGTGCCCTGCTCTTTTCCTTAGCACACACCTTGACATACATGCAAGTTTGGCCATTGCTGCCCATTTTCATTCTCGGCCTTCTTTTGGCGTGGCTTTATATGAGGACCGGCTCAATATGGCCGTGTATCTTCACCCATTTCGCCTATAATTCCATTGCCTTATTATTTATGATATTATGAACAAAGGTCTTAGAGAGCGATGAGATGTCGAGGAATTCGAGGCGCCACCACGGTGGATGCCAATACCAGGGAGGCCATCCTGGCGGCAGCGGAGGAGTTGCTCCAAGGGATGGTCAGCGCCAATGGGGTTCAGGTGGAGGATGTGGCCTGCATCCTCTTCACCACAACCCCAGACCTAAATGCTGAGTTCCCCGCAGCGGCGGCCAGGGAGCTGGGTTTCTCTGAGATAGCCCTCCTTTGTGGGCATGAGATGAATGTCTCCGGCAGCCTGCCTATGTGCCTTCGTATCCTGATACTCTTTAATACGGAAAAGAGCGCTGAGGAGATCGTCCATGTTTATATTAAGGGGGCTCAGAGGTTGAGATCAAGCGGGGGCAAAGAAGAGGGCTAGAAGGAGTAGCTAATGTTCATCGTGATGAGGAAGGGATATACCGAAAAAGAGATGGCGGACATCTTAGATCGGCTCACCCAAATGGGATTCACCGGACATACATCCAAGGGTGTTGAGCGCACGGTGATCGGTGTTGTGGGGAGAACCTATCCTGAGCTGAAGGATACGCTGGAGATGTGGCCCGGGGTGGAGGAGGTGGTGCCTATCAGCAAGCCCTATAAACTCTCCAGTAGGGAGTTTCAGCCTCACGATACGAGGATAAAGGTGGGCGATGTGACCATCGGTGGTGAGGAGGTGGTGGTGATGGCTGGCCCTTGCGCTGTAGAGACCGAGGAGCAGCTTCTCCAGACGGCGCGCGCTGTGAAAGCAGCAGGGGCCAACATTCTGCGTGGCGGCGCCTACAAACCCTCAACCTCCCCTTATAGCTTTCGGGGGCTGGGAGAGGAAGGGCTCAAGCTATTGGATAAGGCTCGACAGGAGACGGGGTTGCCCATTATCACCGAGGTAATGACCCCCCAGGATGTGGAGCTGGTGGCACGCTATGCCGACATCCTCCAGGTGGGGGCGCGCAACATGCAGAACTTCATCCTCCTTGAGGAGGTGGGCAAGACCCAAAAGCCGGCAATGCTGAAAAGGGGGATGTCGGCTACTATTCAGGAGTGGCTGCTTTCCGCTGAATACATCCTCGCTCAAGGGAATCGCCAGTTGATGCTCTGTGAGCGAGGGATCAGGACCTTCGAAACCTACACTCGCAACACAATGGATGTTAGTGCTATTCCCATTATCGAGAAGCTGAGTCACTTGCCTATCATCGCCGACCCCAGCCACGGCACGGGGAAGTGGTACCTTGTCGCCCCCTTGGCCCTTGCTGCGGTGGCTGCTGGGGCTGATGGGTTGATGATCGAGGTCCACCCCAGCCCGGACAACGCCCTCAAGGATGGCGCTCAATCGCTCACCTTCGAGAACTTCGAGCGACTTATGGCACAGGTTGGTATGGTGGCGACCTCAGTGGCCCCGATTTATCGGGGTGAGGGTCTAAAAATGAATTGACAAAGGTGACATAATGTTGTAGACTGTTGTTTAAGGGAGCCTGGGGTGGAGAGGAGGATGGGAAAATGGGCCTATCAAAGGGGCCACGAAGGAAACGCTCCCGAGATTTAGAGCAGAGGTACAGGCAGCTTATCGAGGACATCAATGATGGCTATATCCTAGTGGATATGCAAGAGGGTAAGGCAATATTTGCCAATACCCGATGTGCCGAGCTGTTTGGCTATAGGCCTGAGGAGATGATTGGCCAGCTTATCGATAAATTCCTTACCCCTGAGTCGATGAAGGAAATTGCGGAACTGTGGCAAGGGGTTCTTAGCGGTGCAGCGGCGCCGGAGCGATTGGAAGCGAAGGGATTAAATAAGGAGGGCATCGAGATCCCTGTCGAGTTCAGCATCAAACTTGCCCCGCACGAAGGCGAGCACACTTATGCGGTCTTAGTCAGGGATATCACTGAGAGGAAGAGGGCGGAGGAGACACTGAAGCAATCGGAGGAGAAATACCGCTATCTTATTGAGGGCATCAATGATGGCTATGTCGTCCTGCGCCGTGACCGGATAATATTCGCCAATAAGAGATCAGCTGAAATGATGGGGACCCCCCTTGAGGAGATAATAGGGGAGTCTTTCTTCAAACTCGTCGCCCCTGAGTCGCTAGAGACTCTGGAACAAATCTATGAAGCGAGCATGCGTGGTGAGACACCAAAGGAGAAGGTCGAATTGTCCCTCTACAAGCCGGACGGGACGAAAACCTATATTGAGCTTGTCTTCAGGGACATCATCTATGAGGGCAAACCCGCCGTTTCTGCCATCATCAGGGACATCACCGAGAGGAAGCAGGCCGAGGAGGAGATTCTAAAGCATACCAAACAGCTTGAGGCCCTCTATAGCGTGGCCTCAGTGGCAAGCCAGACCCTCGACCTGGGAGAGCTGCTAGATAGGGCCCTGTATAAGGTGCAGGAGGTAATGGAACTCGATGCAGGTCTGATATACCTCTTCATTCCTAAGGCGGAGGAAGTGGTTCTCAAGGCCCACCGGGGAATATCTGAGGAGCTTGCTCGCGAGATAGCGGGAATCAAGCTCCAGCATCAGGAAATCGAAAGGGCAATCCAATCTGAGGAACCTACCGTCTCAGCGGAAAGTATTTTCAATGAAGCCGGTGCAGCCCTGTTTATGGGGTTACAAGAAAGGGAGGGGTTCCGCTCCTATACCGCTGTGCCCCTGTGGGCCAAGGGTGTGTTGCACGGGGTAATGGCCATTGCTAGCTATAGCGAGCGAGAGTTTACCCCTGAGGATATAGGATTGCTTCAGGCCCTTGGCAACCAGATAGCGGTGGCTATAGAAAATGCCTCCCTTTACCGCGATATCAAAGATAAGGCGGAAAGGCTGGCGGTAACCGCTAAGCTGACCAGGATCATCGTCTCCAGCCTCGATATCGAGGAGGTCTTCGATACCTTTGCCTCTGAGGTAAAGAGGCTGGTGGATTTCGATCGAGCGAGCATCGCCGTGGTGGAGGGGGATAGGCTCCGCTTCATCGCCGTTTCCTCGGCGATGGAAACCGAGCTGGCAATAGGGACCACCGTCCCTCTACAGGAGTCGGCCACGGCATGGGTTGTGGAAAACAAAACGCACAACATTGAGACGGATTTTGCCCAGGAGGCGCGATTCTCCATCGACGAGACCCTTTTCAAGGAGGGGCTGAGGTCGGCGATTCGTCTGCCACTCTTCTCAAAGGGTGAGGTCTTCGGCACCTTTAACCTCATGAGCCGTCATCCCAACGCCTATGGCGAAAGGGAGCTGGAGATCCTGGAGGAGCTAGCTGGTCAGATCGCAACTGCCATCCAGAATGACAGGCTCTATCAGGAGTCAGAGCAGCGCAAAGATGAGCTGGAGGGGGCCTATGACCAGTTGATGTCCAGCGCCAGAGCCCTGGACAGGGGCAAGCGAGATCTTGAGGACGCTTATTTGAGCATGGCAAGAACCCTGGTGCTCACCCTGGAGGCCCGCGACCCCTACACCCGAGGTCATTCCGAGAGGGTGGCTCAGTTTAGCCGACAGACCGCCATCGAGATGGGGCTCTCCCGTGAGGAGATGAGGACTCTTGAGACGGCAGCGCGGCTTCATGACCTGGGCAAGATCGGCATTCCCGATGCCATATTGCTCAAGGCGGGACCGATTACCCCTAGTGAGCGGGCGGAGATCCAGCTTCACCCAACGCGGGCAGTGGAACTTCTGCGCTTCCTCGGTTTCATGGATGGCGTCTTGCCCATTGTCGAGGGGCATCACGAGCGCTATAATGGTGGGGGCTATCCCGACGGCATTAAGGGAGAGCTGACCCCTTTGGGGGCACGCATTCTCGCTGTTGCCGATGCATATGATGCGATGACTTCAACCCGTCCCTATCGTCCCCCGATGACCAGTGATGAGGTCATAGGGGTTCTTAGGAAGGGTGCGGGCACGCAGTGGGATCCCAAGGTGGTTGAAGCCTTCCTGCGCACCTTTGGTAAGTAGAGCCTGGGGAAGAAAATGCTATTTGAAGAGGAGCTGGCAAGGGCGCTGCCAGAGCGTGACTTGATGCTCACTATCGGGGTTTTCGATGGGGTTCATTTAGGTCACCAGTTTCTTATTGAGAAGCTCAGGAAAAAGGCAGCCCGAGAGGGTCTGCTTAGCGGCGTGGTAACTTTTCATCGCCATCCCCGCTTAGTGCTCTCTCCAGAGTCTAAGCTCACCTACTTGACCAGCCTCAAGGAACGGATTAGACTTTTAGAAAGCCTTGGTGTGGCGCATATCATCACCCTCTCTTTCACCCCTGAGCTTTCGCAGCTTGGTGCCCGTGAATTCATCGGGCTACTTAAAAGATACCTCAGGATGCGGGGGCTGGTGATCGGGCCTGACTTCGCCCTGGGGAGAGGGAGAGAGGGGGATGCTCCCACGCTAAAGGCACTGGGGGAGGAGCTTCATTTCTCAGTAGAGGTGGTGCCGCCCATGGTGTGGCAGGGTGAGGTGGTGAGCAGCACGGCGATTCGCCATGCGCTCTCCCGAGGCGATGTGATGGCGGTGAGCGGACTCTTGGGTCGGCGCTTCACCCTAGCGGGCCTGGTGACAAAGGGCGATGCGCGGGGCAGAATCCTTGGCATTCCTACGGCAAACCTCATCCCGGACCCGGAGCAAGCCCTGCCCGCTGACGGGGTCTATGCCACCCGTGTTTTTCGCCCCTTCAAGACGGGGTTATCTCAGCGGGGTAAACTGGAGACGGCAGCAAGGCTTCACGACCTGGGCAAGAACGAAATAAGCGAAACGGTCTATCAGGCGGTAACAAATATCGGTATTCGCCCTACCTTCGGCGGCGGCCAGCGCATCATTGAGGTTCATCTCCTCGATTTCGAGGGGGAGCTTTACGGATATGAGATTAAAATCGAGCTGGTGGAGCGGCTGCGCGGCGAGGAGAGATTCTCAGGCGCCGAAGAGCTGAAGGCTCAGATAATGAAGGATGTGGAGCAGGCACGGGCATTATTAGCATCTTGAAAAGCGGAGCCATGGGGGTTAGAGCCGATGAATCGGCTTGCAAATGAGCAATACAGGCCTCTTCTGAAAAGAGGGGTTGCCGAGATCATTGTTGAAGAGGAAATGAGGAGGCTGCTGGGGTCAGGGCGAAAACTTCGCCTCAAGCAGGGCTTTGACCCAAGCCATCCCGACATCCACCTGGGGCATGTGGTGGGGCTGAGGAAGCTTCGCCAGTTTCAGGAGCTGGGGCATCAGGTCATCCTCATCGTGGGCGATTGGACCGCTCAGATCGGCGACCCCAGTGGCGAATCGGTAACCCGCCCCATGCTCTCCCCCGAAGAGGTGCGCGCCAATGCCGAAACCTATATGAAGCAGTTCTTCAAGGTGGTCGATCGGGAGAGGACCAGGGTCGTCTGGCAGAGCGAGTGGTTCGGGAAGTTCAACCTTGGCGATGTCATCCGCCTCACCAGCAAATTCACTGTAGCCCAGATGCTCCAAAGGGACGACTTCTCAAAAAGGCACACCTCAGGTCGTCCCATCACCATCACTGAATTTCTCTACCCATTGCTCCAGGCCTATGACTCTGTGGTGATTGAGGCCGATGTGGAGTTCGGGGGCACCGACCAGAAGTTCAATTGCCTCGTGGGGCGGGAGCTTCAGCAGATGATGGGGCAGCCCCCGCAGCAGGTCTTCCTGGTCCCCCTTCTCGTTGGCACCGATGGCAGCCAGAAGATGTCAAAAAGCCTGGGCAACTACATCGCCGTCGATGAGCCCCCCAATGAGATGTTCGGCAAGGTGATGAGCATCCCCGACAATCTCATGATGAATTATTTCGAGCTTCTGACCGATGTCTCAGATGAAGAGCTTGAGGAGTTTCGCAAAGAGATGGCCAGCGATTCAGTGAACCCGATGATTTGGAAGAAGCGCCTCGCCTATGATATTACGAAACAGTTTCATGGCCCAAAGGCTGCACAGGAGGCACAGGACGAGTTTGAGGGGGTGTTTCAGCGGCGGGAGGTGCCGGAGCATGTCCCCCGCGTCGTTTATTTGCGAGGTAGCTCAGGGGGCAGTAGCACTTTGGATGCTAGCTTAACCGTTGGGCATGAGGTCGACATTACAGAGTTTCTCGCTAATGCAAAGGTGATCAAGAGCCGAAGTGAAGCAAAACGCCTTTTAGCCCAAGGGGCAATAGAAGTCGATGGAAAGAAAGTAACAGCCAACACCGTTCGGATATGGGACGGCAGCATCATCAAAGTGGGCAAGCGCCGCTTTGTGAAAATCGTCAACGCCGGTTAAACCGTTCAAATCGTTCAATGCGTTTTAGTCGTTTTCAGCATTGAAAAGGTTTGAGCCACCCCGATATATCGGGGAAAGGAGGAAAACCATGAGGGTAGAGCACGACCTTTTAGGGGAAAGAGAGGTGCCGGAGGAGGCCTATTGGGGCATACATACCCTGCGGGCTAAGGAGAACTTCCCCGTTTCCGGGTACACGATTCACCCTGAATTTATTCGTGCCTTGGCCCAGGTCAAAAAGGCTTGTGCGATGACTAATCTGGAGATGGGCTATTTAGCTAAGGATGTGGGGGGAGCCATAATCTCGGCCTGCGATGAGATAATAGAGGGGAAGTTCCACGACCAGTTTATTGTTGATGTGTTTCAGGGGGGTGCAGGAACATCAACCAATATGAATGCCAACGAGGTTATTGCTAATCGCGCCATTGAGACCCTGGGCGGTAAGCGGGGTGATTATCACCTTGTCCATCCCAATAACCATGTAAATATGCACCAATCCACTAACGATGTTGTTCCCACAGCCATAAAGGTTGCGATGATTAAGCTGTTCCGCCAGTTACCAGCCACTTTAGCGAATCTAGAAGGAGCTTTGCAAAAAAAAGCCGGGGAGTTTGCCACCATTTTAAAGATGGGCAGAACCGAACACCAGGATGCGGTCCCCATAACCCTGGGAGACGAATTTGCTGCCTATGCTAAGGTGGTGGGGCGGGATAGATTTAGAATGCTGGAGTGCGAAAGAATACTTAGCCGCGTAAACCTGGGGGGGACAGTTCTTGGCACGGGGATTGCAGCCCCGAAAAGGTTTGGTCGCCTGGCTATAGAGAAGCTAAATCAAGAGGCAGGGCTTGAGCTTTTTCAGGCCGGGGATTTGATCGATTGCACCCAGAATCTGGACTGTTTTGCCGCCGTGTCTGGTGCGTTAAAGATTCATGCCGCAAATATCTCTAAAATAACTAGCGACCTGATGCTCCTGCATTCCGGTCCCCGAACAGGATTCACTGAAATCAGACTCCCTGAAATGCAGGCAGGCTCTTCCATCATGCCGGGCAAGGTAAACCCGGTGATTGGGGAAATGGTAGAACAGGTGGCTATGCAGGTGATATCCAACGATTATGTGGTATGTGAAGTTATTCGGCGGGGGCGGTTAGAGTTAAATGCCTTCTTGCCCTTGCTTTCCTATTGCCTGTTCGAATCAGTATCCCTGCTGGATAGAGCAGAGAGGATATTTACGGAAAAATGCGTTTCGGGGATAGAAGCTAATGAGGAGGTTTGCCAGCTACAGATTGAAAGGGGCTGGAAGAACTGGGGACTCCCTGCCCTTGTCCCCTATATCGGCTACGCGAGGGCTACGGACATAGCCTGCCAGGCTAAGAGGGAGGGAAAGACGGTGAGGGAGGTGATAATCTCCGAGGATATTTTTAGCCAGGAGGAACTAGATAAGATCCTTATGGAAGGAATAACAGCATTTGGGGAAGATGAGTAGGGAAAGGGGAGCTGAGTTATGGTTTTATCCAAAAGAGCCCAATCGATAGGTCCTTCGCCTACTTTAGGACTCACCGCCAGGGCCAAAGCCATGAAAGCTGAAGGTATCGATGTAATTGGGTTCGGCGCCGGGGAGCCAGACTTTGATACCCCAATGCATATCAAGGAAGAAGCCAAAAGGGCATTAGATGAAGGGTTTACCAAATACACGCCCACCTCAGGGATTCCAGAGCTAAAACAGGCTATCTGCAAAAAGTTTAAGGAGGATAATGGCTTAGACTATGAACCCTCTCAGGTAATCGTCTCCTGTGGCGCCAAACACTGCATATACAATGCAGTTCAGGTCCTATGTGAAGAGGGTGATGAGGTTATCTTACCAGCGCCCTATTGGGTGAGTTTTCCTGAGCAAATAAGGCTGGCTGGGGCAAAGCCGGTGATAATTGGGACAAAAGAAGAGGATAGGTTTAAACTTCCCCCCCCAATTCTATCGAAGTATATAACCAACAGGACGAAGCTGCTAATCTTAAATAGCCCCTGCAACCCTACCGGGACGGCATATTCAAAGGAGGAATTGCAGAAAATAGCGGAAATCCTTGTAGCGGAAGGCATCTGGGTCATCTCCGATGAGATATATGAAAAAATCGTTTACGATGGCTTCCAGCAGGTGAGCATTGCTTCTCTGAATCCCAAAATAAAAGATTTGACCATAGTGGTAAACGGGGTCTCAAAGACCTATTCCATGACAGGCTGGAGGATCGGTTATGCTGCTGGAGATAAGCAGGTTATCGGTGCAATGAGTAATTTGCAGGACCACTCCACCTCCAACCCCACTTCCTTTGCTCAGAAGGCTGCGGTGGTGGCGCTCTCTGGAACTCAGGAGCCAGTAACACAGATGGTCATCGAGTTCAAAAAAAGAAGGGATTATATCATCGAGAGACTGAATCAAATCCCCGGGATTACTTGCCTTTTGCCTCAAGGAGCCTTCTATGCTTTCCCTAATATATCAAAGGTCCTGGGGAGGGTTTGCGATGGGCAGGTGATAGAAAACTCCACCCTTCTAGCGGAAATGCTCCTAACCCAGGCTAAGGTAGCGGTAGTTCCAGGGTCTGCTTTTGGAGCCGATAATTACCTCAGGCTCTCTTATGCCACCTCAATGGATAATATTGCCGAGGGCTCAAAGCGTATAAAGGAGTGGATAAAGAAGATTTGATGAGGAGCAGTAAAGATGCAGCTACGAATCCCTGGTCCAACCCCGCTCCCCGATGAAGTCCTTCAGGCGATGAAAAGGCAGATGATCAATCATCGCGGCCCCCAGTTCGCCGAGATGTTCCATGAGGTCACCGCTACCCTCAAAGAGATGTTTCAGACCAAGGGGGACCTTCTCATTCTCACCGGCTCAGGCACAGGGGGTATGGAGGCGAGCATCGTCAACACCCTCTCACCCGGGGACAAGGTGCTGAGTCTCTCTAATGGCGCCTTTGGCGAACGCTTCGCCGACATCGCCGAGGCATTTGGCGCTCAAGTCGAGAGGCTTCGCTTCGAGTGGGGGCGAGCTGTCGATCCCCAGGCGGTGCGCCAGGCGCTATCTCATGACACGGGGATAAAGGCGGTGCTGGTAACCCACAATGAGACCTCCACCGGGGTAACCAACGACCTCGCTTCGATAAGCGCTGTGGTTCGAGAGTTCGAAAAGCTCCTTTTAGTGGATGCCATCAGCAGCTTGGGCGCTATCGACCTTCCTGTGGATGCATGGGGGTGCGATGTGGTAATCACTGGTTCTCAGAAAGCGTGGATGGCTCCCCCGGGTCTGGCGATGGTCAGCGTTAGCGAGCGGGCATGGCAGGCGCATGCTCAAGCGAGGATGCCCAGGTGCTACTGGGACTTTGCCCGGGCTAAGAGATTTCTAGAGAAGGGACAGACCCCCTGGACACCGGCCCTCTCCACCATTTATGCCCTCGCTGCTGCCCTGGAGCTCCTTCAGCGAGAGGGGCTTAAAAATATCGTGGCGCGCCATGCCCGGGTGGGAGCAAAGGCGAGGGAAGGGGTGAAGTCGCTGGGGCTCTCCCTTTTCCCTGAGGATAGCTATGCCTCAAACACGGTTACCGCGGTCAGGGCTCCTGAGGGGCTGGATGTAAAGAGGCTTCTCAAGAGCCTGAGGGAGGAATATAATACCATCCTCGCCGGGGGGCAGCAGAGGCTGGAGGGCAAGATCTTTCGCATCGGCCACCTCGGCTACGTAAATGAGGATGATATTGAAGCGGTGCTCGAGGCGCTAAGGGTTGCCCTTCCTCAGGCAGGCTTCAATGGGTGAGATAGAAGGGGGTTTTGGAATGGGGGGATTATCGCCAGACATTTTGGGAAAATGTATAGCGATGGCGCGGCCAATACTTGTAGAAATTGCAAAGAAGAAAACGACAATTACGTATAAGGAACTCATGGACAGGATGGGTGGTCGTCCTGGTCGGGGATACATTGGAGAGGTAGTGGGCAAAATTAGTGAAATCGAATGGAAGGCGGGGCGCCCCAAGCTCTCTGCCGTTGTTGTTCGGAGTGATACGGGGATGGTAGGTGGAGGGTTTTTCGGCCTACCAGGGACCGCAGGAAGTATTAGAAGATCGACGGGGGACTGGCAAAATCCCAAGCTCAGTAAGGCTGAGCAACGATATTGGCGAGATGAGTTGGCGAAAGTTTATGACCATTGGCGGAGGCGCGATGTCTGAGGCAGTGAATAGATTCATGGGGTGAGGATAGAGAAAGGAGACAGGCGATGGAGATCGAGGGGATCGGGGTCGTAACCCGGTTGGGAATGAGGGGGCTGAAGAATAAGGGTCTGATGGAGATCTCTGAGGACCCTAAAAGCGGGGATTTCATTCTCGTTATCAGCAAGGGCATCCGAGAGAAATGGTATTGGAAGTGGCTAAGGATCAACCTTCCTGAGGGGATGTGGCGTGTGAAGTGCAAAAAGGAGGAGGTCTCCGAGGTGCTGAATAAATTCTTGGCGGAGAAGATTTTGGCATGAAGGTTCTGATTGCAGACCCTATCGCGCAGGAGGGCATCGAGGCGCTGCGCGCTCATGCTGAGGTGGATGTCAGGCTGGGGCTGAGCCGCGATGAGCTTATCGCTGCCATCGGCGATTATGAAGCCATCGTGGTGAGGAGCGAGACCAAGGTCTCAGCCGAGGTCATCGAGGCGGGACGAAAGCTTCAGGTCATCGGGCGCGCCGGTGTGGGGGTGGACAATATCGATGTCGAGGTGGCAACGAGAAAGGGGATTGTGGTGGTCAATGCCCCCACAGGTAACATTGTCTCTGCTGCCGAGCATACCATCGCCCTGATGCTGGCTATGGCGCGTCATATCCCCCAGGCGAACGCTCTCTTGAGGTCGGGGGTGTGGCGCCGTCACGATTTCATGGGCATCGAGATCAGGAATAAGATACTGGGCATCATAGGCCTGGGCAATGTTGGCTCCGAGGTTGCCCGGCGTGCCAAGGGGCTGGAGATGCGCCTCATTGCTCATGACCCCTTCGTCTCTGTCGAATACGCCCGCAATCTGGGGGTGGAGCTGGTCTCTCTGGAGGAAATCCTTAAGGAGTCGGACTTTATCACCCTCCACACCCCGCTCACCGGGACAACCAAGGGTCTAATAGGCGCCAAGGAACTAGCGATGGTAAAGCCAACGGTGCGCATTATCAATTGTGCCCGAGGTGGCATCATCGATGAGGAGGCGCTTTTTAAGGCTGTTGAGGGGGGGAGGGTGGCGGGCGCTGCCATCGATGTCTTTGCTGAGGAGCCAGCAAGGGAGAGCATCCTCTTCAAGAGCGATAGGATCCTGGTTACCCCCCATCTGGCGGCCTCTACTGCTGAGGCCCAGGCGACCATCGCCCTGGATGTGGCGGAGCAGATCATCGCCGTGCTTCAGGGTCAGCCCGCCAGATATGCGGTAAACACCCCCTTGATCTCACCGGAGACCCTCTCTTTTGTTGCACCCTTTTTGGGCGTTGCCCAGCAGGTGGGCCGACTGCTCTGCCAACTGGCCGAGGGACAGATGAGCACCATTTCCATCAAGTACGAGGGTGAGATCGCCAACTACGATACTGCGGCGCTAAAGGCGGCGATTATCGGCGGGCTTCTGGAGGCGATCAGCGAGGAGCGGGTTAATCTGGTCAATGCTAACATTATTGCGCAAAGGCGGGGGCTGAAGATCACAGAGCACAAGGATCCAATCTGTGAAAACTATGGTAATTTGATCACCCTTGAGGTAACCACCAGCGCCGGGGTAACCACGGTAGCAGGCACGGTGATGCGGGGCGAGCCTCATATCGTCAGGGTCAATAGCTACTGGATCGATGTGGTGCCCAGGGGGGGCTATTTCCTGTTCAGCGATCATCGGGACCGCCCCGGGTTTATCGGAACGGTAGGCACCATACTGGGTAATGTTGACATCAATATCAGCTCGATGCAGTTGGGCAGGCTCGAGCCTCGCGGGGCGGCGCTTTTGGTGCTTGAGCTCGATGAGCCCATCGGCGAGGAGCAGCGGCTCGAACTCCTGGCGATCCCCGATGTTTACACCATAAAGCTGGTGAAACTGTGAGGGGTCATGAACGTAGCACAACTTGCTGAGGACAATATCAAGAGGTTTGGTGAGTATGTAATTCTAATCTTTGAGGGGCAGCGATTTACCAATGTAGAAATGGACCGGGTGGCGAGGAAGCTGGGCAATGCACTACGGAAGGTCGGGGTCAAGCGCGGGGACAGGGTAATTATACAGATGCCCAATTGCACTGAAGTCCTACAAAGCTTCCAGGCAGTATGGAAGATCGGGGCGGTGGTCGTTCCCATCAGTCACCTCATCGGGAGTTGAAATGGGAAATCCCGGGTAGAAGGCATGGCTGAAGGATTATGAACCCTGCGTCAGCATCCCCGGGTATTCTATTTTTGCAGTAAAGTAATTTAGAAATGTCTTGGAGAGAGGAATACAAAGCGAAGCTGTGCAGCTACGAGGAGGCTGCCAAGGTTATTAGATCCGGCGACCGGTTCTTTACC
Organism: Dehalococcoidia bacterium; assembly: GCA_014859165.1. Lineage (GTDB taxonomy): Bacteria > Chloroflexota > Dehalococcoidia > E44-bin15 > E44-bin15 > Kmv38. The sequence continues at coordinate 11,210 of JACUUT010000006.1, read as the reverse complement.
CCCCTCGGCCTCGGCGAGCCTTCCACGGCGCTGATGGACGCAATCGCGGACCGGAAGGATGAGATCGAGGACGTCCAGTATATATCGGCGCTTGTATTTCATCCATACAAGATTTTTGCACCTGAGTACAAGAAAACCTTTGATATGGCGTGCGCCTTTTATAACCAGCTTACCATGTGGCAGCATGATGAGGGCATTACTACATACATCCCGGTACAAAGCTCCAATGTGGGCGTTGTGGCGAAGAAGCGGCAAGAAGTCGACCCGCGCAGGCACGTCATGCTCACCCAGGTCAGCCCTCCGGACGAGCACGGATATGTATCGCTAGGCCTTGACTTGTTCTTCACGCCAGACATCATTGACCAGGGCGCCGTGGTTATCGGCGAGGTCAACCCTAAGATGCCGAGGACCTACGGCAATACGCACTACCACGTCAGCCGATTCGCTAAGTTCGTTGAGACGGATGAACCTCTGTTTTCGCCCCCGCTGCCCGAGCCGTCGGAGGTGCACAAGAAGATTGCGAATAACGTAGTGAGCCTGCTCAGGGACAGAGACTGCCTTCAGGTGGGAATAGGCGCTGTTCCGGGACAGATATCCAAGCTTATCGCGGATAGCGATCTTAAGGACCTGGGGATTCACACTGAGATGGCTCCCCAGGGTACCCACCTGCTTGTGGAAAGGGGCATCGTCACCTGCAAGTACAAACAGACCCATCCTAACAAGATGATCATGGCTTTTACCATTGGCGACCAGGAGCTTTACGACTTCCTGGGCAACAATCCCATGGTCGAGTTCTACTGTGCTTCATATAGCAACTCGATTCCCCTGCTGGTCAGGGAGAAGAACCTGGTGGCCATAAACGGCTCCGTGGAGGTGGACCTGGTGGGTACCATAGCCTCGGAGTCTTTCGGCGATTCGATGCGCTCCGGCGTGGGCGGGCAGCTCGACTTTGCGATCGGCTCTTACTGGTCCGAAGGAGGAAGAGCCATCAACATCCTGCCCAGCACCGCCCATGGCGGTGCGATATCACGCATCGTGCCCTACCTTACAGAGGGAGCTAGGGTGACCGTGCCCAGGCATTACGCGCAGTATGTAGTCACCGAGTGGGGAATTGCCAACCTTGCACCACTCAGTGAAAGGGAGCGCGCCTTGGCTCTTATCAAGATCGCGCATCCTAAGTTCAGAGACGAGCTTCTAAAGGCAGCCAAGAAGAGACTTAGGTTTTAACAGTTTAAGCTTGTTGAGGAGCATAAGGCAATTCTTACCGCGGCGGTCCCAATGGGGAGATAGTAATCAGGGGCCCCATGCTGATGAAGGGCTACTGGAATATGCCCCAGGAGACCGCGGAGGCCATGCCCAAGAATATTGTGGGTAAGGTACTGAAGAAGGAATTAAGAAAGCTGGGTTGATTGGCAAAGGGGTGAGTGATGTGGCGGATATAGATGGGGCGAAAAAGAGGATCGAAGAGCTAAGGGAGCAGATCAACTACCATAACTATCGCTATTATGTGCTCGATAGCCCTGAGATCTCGGATGCCGAGTATGATGAGCTGATGAGGGAGCTGAGGAGGCTGGAGGGGGAGCACCCAGAGCTTATCACCCCTGAATCGCCCACGCAGCGGGTGGGCGCTGCCCCGGTCGAGGCCTTCGGCGTTGTGGAACACCCCGTGCCTCTTCTCAGCCTGGCCAATGTCTTCTCCTACGATGAATTATTGGCCTGGCATAAGAGGGTTTCAAACCTGGTGTCGGGGAGTGAGATGGACTTCGTTTGCGAGCTCAAGCTGGATGGGCTTGCTGTTGCCCTCACCTATACCGATGGACGCCTCACCACAGGCGCTACCCGGGGCGATGGCTATCGAGGCGAGGATATCACCCAGAACCTGAGGACCATCAGGAGCATCCCCCTCGTCGTTCCTAAGGATGCCCCTAAAAAATTTGAGGTTAGGGGTGAGGTCTATCTCTCCAGGACAGGTTTTGAGAAGCTCAATGAGGAGCGCGCCCAAGAGGGGCAACCCCTATTTGCCAATCCCAGAAACGCCGCCGCCGGCTCGGTGCGCCAGCTAGACCCGCGCATCACGGCGAAGCGCCCCTTGGACATCTACATCTACGCCCTGGGTTATGCTGACCCCGATTTATCGGGGCCGACCCATTGGGAGACTATGGAGTATCTCAAGTCCCTGGGATTTAGGATAAGTCCCTATAATGCGTATGCCCCGACTTGTCGGAGTGCAGAGGAATATTACCAGCGCTGGGTGAAGGAGAGAGACAGCCTGGAATTTGAGGCCGATGGTATCGTGATCAAGGTCAATTCCTTTGAACTTCAGAGGCAACTGGGCACCGTAGGCCACGACCCGCGCTGGGCGGTAGCCTATAAGTTCCCGTCAGTTCAGGCAACCACCCGCCTGCTGGACATCGGCATCAGCGTGGGGCGAACGGGCAGCCTCAACCCCTACGCTATATTGGAGCCGGTCTCCGTGGGTGGGGTCACTATCAAGCAGGCGGCGCTCCACAATGAGGAGGACATCAGGCGAAAGGACATCCGCATTGGCGATACGGTTGTGGTGCAGCGTGCCGGCGAGGTCATTCCTCAGGTGGTCGGCGCCGTGGTCTCTAAGCGCACCGGGCAGGAGAGGTTTTTCATCATGCCCTCTCGCTGTCCCGCTTGCAGCGGTGAGGTGGTTAAACCTGAGGGGGAGGTTATGGCTAGGTGCACCAACGCTTCCTGTCCCGCACAAATCCGTGAACTCCTCACCCACTTCGTCTCCCGCGGCGGCATGGACATCGAGGGGATCGGTGAAAAACTGGCGGCCGCCCTGCTCGAAAAAGGGCTGGTGAAGGATGTGGCCGACCTATATTTTCTTACCGCAGATAAGCTTATCGGGCTGGAGAGGATGGCGGAGAAAAGCACCGCCAATGTGCTTAATGCTATCGAGAGGAGCAAGGATCGCCCCCTCTCACGGGTGATCTTCGCCCTGGGCATCAGGCATGTCGGTGGGGAGACCGCAGAGCTCCTGGCGAGCCATTTCGACAGCATGGATAGGCTGGCGAAGGCTTCCCGAGAGGAGTTAGCATCCGTTCCCAAGATCGGCCCCAAGATCGCAGACAGCATTTTTGCCTTTTTCAGGCAGGAGGCAAATCTCCGCATCATCGAGAAGCTAAGGCGAGCAGGGGTCAGGCTTGAGGGGGAGGCTGCGACTCGTCGGAGCCTTTTGGGACAGGAGTTTGTGCTTACAGGAAGGCTGGAGTCCTTGCGGAGGGGCGAGGCTGAGGCGCGCATTAAAGAACTCGGTGGCACGCTAGGCTCAAGCGTCACCAGGAAGACCACTTATCTTGTGGTGGGGGCAGACCCCGGCTCCAAATTGGAAAAGGCAAAAGGGTTGGGCACCAGGCTGCTTAACGAGGAGGAGCTTCTTCGCCTCCTCGAAGAGGCAAATTTAAAAAGGAGGTAAGGAATGGCAAAGCTACTCATCATCTATCACTCCCAAACGGGGAACACTGAGGAGATGGCCCAGGCGGTTGCTAAGGGGGCAAGGTCGGTGGCAGGAGCGCAGGTTACACTGAAAAAGGCACTTGATGCCACCGCTGATGACCTGCTTGCCTGCGATGCTGTTGCCTTTGGCTCACCAACCAACTTTGGCTACATGTCGGGAGCGCTCAAGGATTTCTTCGACCGGACCCTTGTCGCTTGCCGAGGGAAGGTCGCCGAAAAGCCTTTCGCCGCCTTTGCAAACACCGGAATGGGCATGAGAAATGCCCTTGATGAAATCGAGAGCATAGGTGGTATGTTTGAGTTGAAGAAAGTCGCTGAAGGTATCCTTGCCACCGGCAAAGCCTCTCCTGAGATTCTGGGCGAGTTGCGGGAGTTGGGGAAAAAACTGGCCACGGGGTAAAGACATGATGGTGCCCAACCTTTTTGCCGATTTCAAACTGGGTAAGCCCAAGCCCTGGAAAGCGATCTATCGGGGCATTGAGTACCCGGGCGAGATCCTGTTGGCTGACACCTGGCGACCCGAGCTGGGCGAGATTGCCGGGCAGGATGTCCACTTCAGAATTGTGGTGTTCACCAAATACCAGCAGGTTTCCTTTGACAGTATTGTCGATCGCCGCATTGCCTTTTGCATTCCTAGCAGGCAATGCCTCGCGATCAAGGAAAAAGGCGAGGACTATCGGGTCGGGAAGGAGCGGAAGGCTGCGGAGCCTCTGAGGGAGCAGGCGGCTATCTACGCTGCGGGGCGGGTCTTGACAAAGGAAAGGCTCCCAATCGATGCTCAAGAGGTTTTTTCCGCCCCGGACAATGAGAGGAGGTTTCAAATAATTGCCGCCACCCTTCTCTCCAATGCCTACGCTAGCTTGCCAGTGTGTGCCCTCAAGAAAACCCTCTCCCCAAGCGATGTGGGCAAGATCTTCGATGGATTCTTTGGAAAGGGGGATAACCCAGAAGCCGAAACGGCTCTGGAAAACTTTGCCGTGGCCCTGGGGTTGGCTAAGCCCGAGAATCCCTATAAACTTGCCCCCCAAAATTGCCCCATTTTCGCGACGCTTGCTGAGAGGCTTGAGGAGAGGGACGGCAGCCTCCCCATTCCAGAGCCCTACCGTGAGCTCTCATCTCGCTATGGCTTAATCTGGGCTCTGATCACCCTTTACCTCTTATGTTTTGTCTATTATAAAAAGCCCGCGGTTGAGCTCAGACTCAAGCCTGAGCACATATTGCTTCTCCGCTCCGGAGAGAAGCCTCCTGGGGCAAGGCTTACCGCTACGCTTATCCCTCAGATTTGGTGGATCAGCGGTATCGAGGAAGCCTTCGATAGCCTCTGCTATAGTGGGGGGCCCTCTTGGAACGCTCTCCTTCCCTATGCTCGACTCCTTTGCGAGGAGTTCAAGCTTGTAGCAAGCCAGGAAGAGGTTGTGGAGCAGGAGATATTGCTCCTTAAAAAGCTTGATGAAATCAAGACGACCATCGCTCAGATCGAGGGGGGCATCGATCTCCTGTCCACGAGGCTAGGATGGCCTCCTGAAAGCATGCTCCGGGCACTGGGGCGGCTTTCTCATATTGCCCAGAGCAAGGATTCGCTCGCTTTTTATGCTCTGGTCCAGGAGGATTATGACTCCCTCGATGCCTTTGCTGAAGACATCTCCCAATTTAGGGGCCTCTCCCCACTGATCGACATAGCAGGAGAGGTGCTGGCCATTAAATCCTACCTCGATGGTGTCGTGCTCCGGGAGAGCGATGTGGAGCTTGCTATGGATCGCGTCTCCATTTTGGAGCAGCTCACCCTGGACAACCTTTTGCCCAACCTTCATCTCTGGCCCAGCTTAAAAGCCCTCTTCGAGTGGTTCCAGTCCCGCTACCGAGCCATCTATTTGGCGCATCATCACGACTACCACAGGGAGATGGCCTCCCTTCACCTTGTTCTCGATGACACGAGGCCTGAGGTTGATGCGCTAAGGCGACTCAATTCGATCATTGAGCTTGGCGAGCCCCTGGATGTGGAGCTGGTTAGTGAGTATGAGCAACTGCTCGCTAGAGTAAGCCCCTGTCCAGTTACGGAGGTCTCTGTGGAGTTTGAGCCCATCTGTTCCCAATGCGGGTTGGCGCTCACCGCTGAGCCTCCCCAAGAAGAGGTGGAGCGCTTCCTCCACCGGCTTGAGAAGGCTCTCAGGCAGCAGCAGCGTCGTCTCAGCTCCGAGGCGGTGAGGCAGATATTCGCTCAAAATGGGGAAAGGCAAATTGACCAGTTTATAAGGGTGGTGCAAGCAAGTGAATTATCCCCTCTCGTTAGCTTGCTGGACGATGAGCTGGTTGATTTCCTGCGCAAACTGCTCCAGGAGGCACAGGTCGATATCCCGTGGCACCTCGCCTTCACCGAGCTCATGAAAAAATTCCCCTCCCTGGAGGAGGGCGACATCGATGCTATGGCCGCTGAGACTGTCCAGCTATTAAGAAGAGCCTTCGCTAAGGCGAAGAGAGAGCATCCTGGCAAGCGGGTGCGCCTCATCTTCAAGGAGTAAATGAAACACTCACAGAATGACACAGCATCACAGGCATTTTATTTTCATACCAAACTAATTGTGGGGCTGGGAAATCCCGGAAAATCTTATGTCAATAACCGCCATAATGTGGGGTTTCAGTGCATCGACCACTTCGCTCAGGCGCATCGCATTTCCGTCAAGGAGCGAAAGGCGAGGGCGAAGGTAGGATTCGGCGAGGTGGTGGGGAAAAGGGTGGTTCTTGCCAAGCCCCGAACCTTTATGAACGCGAGCGGTGAGGCAGTGGGGCGGTTGGTGCGCCAGCTCGGCGCGCCACTTGATGACCTCCTTGTGATCTACGATGACCTTGACCTGCCCCTGGGAAAGGTGCGCATCCGGCAGCGTGGTGGCGCGGCGGGACATAAAGGTATCCAGTCCATCATCGTCTCCCTGGGAAGTGACCAGTTCCCTCGAATTCGCGTCGGCATCGGTCGCCCCGATGGCGATGAGGTCGCCTATGTTTTAAGCGATTTCACTCCTGCGGAAAAGGAAATCGTGAATGAAGTGGTTGCCACGGTCTCCGATGCCATCTATTGCATCCTCACCGAGGGGATAGAGGCGGCGATGAACCGCTATAACTGAATAAATACCATCAACCCCTTTTGTTGCCTCAACCAAGACCAAGGTGCTATAATTCCCTCTAGTTTAGTTAGAAAGGCATTGAGGATGGAAGAGGGGCTTTTTATCGCTGTTATCGGTGGTAGCAGTTGTTCTGAAAAGGAGGGGCGGCTCGCTGAGGAGGTGGGACGGGAGCTGGCGAGGCGCGGCGCTACATTGATATGTGGCGGCCTGCAGGGGGGGATGGAGGCTGCATGTCGGGGGGCGGCATCTTGTGGGGGCATCACCGTCGGCATCCTGCCCGGGAACAGTCGCCATGATGCCAATCGCTATGTTCAGATCCCCATTGTCACCGGGATGGGCTATGCCCGAAACGCCATTGTCGCCAAGTCAGGTCAGGCGGTGATCGCCATCGGCGGAAGCTACGGAACCCTTTCTGAGATCGCCCATGCCCTGCAAGGTAACATCCCTGTAGTTGGCCTCGGCACCTGGTCGCTATCAAGGGAAGGTGTTGAGGATAGCTCCATAATCGTGGCTCAAAGTGCCGCTGAGGCGGTGGAAAAGGCTATTGCTGCTGCCCGAAGAGTAGGGAAAGCGTGATGGTAGTGGAGAAAGCCCCCATTGAGAGCATCAGAGCCAGAGAGATTTTTGACTCTCGCGGCAATCCCACGGTGGAGGTCGAGGTGAGACTCTCTGATGGCAGCGTGGGGCGAGCCTCAGTCCCCTCCGGGGCCTCTACCGGCGCCCACGAGGCGCTGGAGCTTCGCGACGGCGATAAGGGCAGGTTTGGTGGTAAGGGGGTGCTCAAGGCTGTGGAAAATGTCGAGAAGCAGATCGCCCCTGCCATAATCGGGATGTCGGCACTAGAGCAGGCTGCCATAGATGAGAGAGTGATCGAGCTTGATGGCACGCCTAACAAATCGAGGCTTGGTGCCAATGCTATTTTAGGGGTTTCCCTTGCTGTCGCCCACGCTGGGGCAAATTTCAATGAGGTCTCACTCTATCGCTACCTCGCCGGGCTTAACCCGGCGAATATCCTGCCTGTGCCCATGATGAACATCCTAAATGGCGGAAGGCACGCCGCAGATGCCACAGATTTTCAGGAGTTCATGGTACTCCCGTTGGGGGCGAGTAGCTTTGCCCATGCTTTCCAGATGGGTGCCGAGGTTTATCAAGCTCTGAAAAGGGTGCTCAAGGGCAAGGGGCTAAATACAAATGTGGGCGATGAAGGAGGCTTTGCCCCGTCACTGAGTTCGAATAAGGATGCGGTGGAGCTGGTGCTCGCCGCTATCGAATCGGCAGGCTATAAGCCGGGAACGGATTGCTTCATCGCCCTTGACCCGGCAGCCTCGGAGTTTTTCGAGGATGGCAAATATGTTCTCGCCAGGGAGGGCGCAACCCTCTCAAGCGCCGAGATGGTGGATTATTATGTGAAGTTGGTCTCCTCCTACCCCATCATCAGCATTGAGGATGGGGTGGCGGAGGACGATTGGGATGGCTGGCGACTGCTTATGGATAAGGTAGGACGAAGGGTTCAGGTCGTTGGTGATGACCTCTATGTCACCAGCGCCGAGCGCCTGGCGCGTGGCATCGAAAAGGGTGCTTCCAACTCCATCCTCATCAAGCCCAATCAGGTGGGGACGCTTACCGAGACCATTGCCGCTATCGACATGGCGCAGCGAGCGGGCTGGACGGCGATCGTGAGCCACCGCTCCGGCGAGACTGAAGATACCACCATCGCCGACCTCGCCGTTGGGCGTAACACCGGCTTCATCAAGGCGGGAGCCCCCTGCCGCTCGGAGCGCGTTGCCAAATACAACCGCCTGCTGCGCATTGAGGAGGAGCTTGGGGATGCCGCCAGATATGCCGGCATGGGCGCGCTCTATAATTTGGGGAGGTAGAAGGAACGGAGGTACGCACAATGGGCAAAAAGCATGCTGAAGTAGTAGACATGGTAAAAGCATATCTGCTGGGCAAGGGGCACAAAGAACTCTCACCCGCGGCCTGGATTCGGGGGCCTGTGGTAGTTGACATTCTCACTCGCTCAGACCCTCCGGGTTATTCCCACCCTATGCTGACAGTGATAGAAGTTAAAGTAAGTGGGGAAAAAAGAGGTGATCATCAAAGAGCGCTTTACCAACTCTTAGTAGCTAAAGAAAGATTGGCAGTCCCTAGGAAATACATGCGTGCTAGCTTCCACGTAGCTATATCTGACCAGTTGTATAAAGAACTGGAGAAATTTGAGGAACTTGAAGACTTTCTGAAGGTAATGAGTGGGCTAGTGGAGGGCACAGGGATTGACATTGACGGCACTGTGAAGAGAGAACAGCCGACCTTTGGGATAGGAGTGCTTCTCGTGGACGAAAGTAGCGGCGAAGTCAAGCCGATAAGGAATGCTGGCGCATACATGACTTAACACGAGGGAGGATAATTGGGATGTGTGGCGATATGAGCGAAGAGTTTCAAGCGCGGGTAACCGAGGATGGAGTGGTTCATATGTGGCGTAGGGGGGAGAAAGAACCCCTAGAGGCAAGATGGGACATATGTCCTCAAGGTTGTCTAAACAAAAGAGGAAATCCACAACGGCTACAACCGGAAAAAACTGAGTTCCCGGGCAAAAAGGGTAAGGTTCGGCGCACTTATAAGTGCCCGAAGTGCGGTTGCAGAGTGCGAACTATTCCACGGCAAAAGCAGAAAGATACGAAATGGATTCTGAAGGAGCCAGAGCGGCATGGATCCAAGGGTAGCCCATGACCACCATTGGCATAACCACCACAGTCCCTATAGAGGAGGTTGGGTATGAAAAGGGAATTTAGCGTTGTTATTGAAAAGGATGAGGATGGCTACTATGTGGGCAGCGTCCCGGAGCTTAAGGGCTGCCACAGCCAGGCGAAATCGCTGGATGAGCTTATGGAGCGGATAAAAGAGGCTATCCTGCTCTGCCTAGAGGTAGAAGCTGGGACAATGTAGCGCGAGGCTTTAGCCTCGCCATATTAAAAATGACCTTATTCTTGTCATTCTGAGCCTGAGCGCAGCGAAGGCGAAGAATCTCCCCAGTCGAGACCCTTCGCGCAGTTTACCCTGAGCGAGATTCTTCGGTCGCCTTGCTCCCTCAGAATGACAGAAAGCGAAGGGGTCAGGGTGACAGTAAGGCGACCCTAAAGGGTCGCGCTACGCTGGGAAAAAGAAGCTAAACGACATGAAACAGATCGGCATCACCACCACAGTCCCTATAGAGGTGCTCTTGGCCGGGGGCTATCAGCCCGTTGACCTGAACAATGTCTTCGTCTCCGACCCTGACCCGGAAAGGCTGGTCAATATCGCCGAGAGGAGCGGCTTCCCCATCAATTGCTGCACCTGGATCAAGGGCATATATGGCGTCGCTATGGAGCAGGGGATCGATACCGTGCTCTGCGTCACCACCGGCGATTGCTCCAACACCATCATGCTCATGGAGGTCTTCAGGCTCAAGGGACTTCATGTCATCCCATTTGCCTACCCCGATCATCCCGATGTTTCGGAAATGCATCGCACACTCCAATCTCTCATCAAGAAATTGGGCATAACTGTGGAGGCGGCGGAAGAAGTACGAAAAGAGCTTGAAAGAGCGAGAAGCCTGGCTGAGGAGCTTGACCGGCTTACATGGAAAGACGGCCTCATCAGCGGGTGGGAGAACCACTTCTGGCTGGTCTCAAGCTCCGATTTCATGGGAGACCACATTGAGTATGAGCGGCAATTGAGTCAGCTTTTGGTGGAATGCCGAGAACGAAAACCCTATCCCGATGAGATGCTTCGCCTGGCCTATATCGGTGTGCCCCCCGTCTTCGCCAGGGACCTATACGATTTTTTGGAGAGACAGGGGGCAAGGGTTGTATTTAATGAGATTCAGCGCCAGTTCGCCATGCCCCATCGGGGAAACTCCCTCGCCGAGCAATACTCAAGCTATACATACCCTTACTCCATATTCGACAGACTTAGCGACATCCTGCCTCAACTCTATCTGCGACGAGTGGATGGAGTGATTCACTATGTTCAGGCCTTCTGTCATCGCGGGATCGGCGATATCATCTTTCGCCACCGAATCGACCTGCCCATGCTGACCCTGGAGGGAAATAATGATTATCTGCTCACCCATCACTTGAAAACAAGGATTGAGGCGTTTCTGGACATGCTCAAGCGCCGCCATCGCGGCAATGGTAACACCCCTTCCCTTTTTTCTACTGTGTCATTGCGACCCCGATTTGTCGGGGGAAGCAATCCTAGCACTACCCTTTGAGATTGCTTCGTCCTCCGCTAAATCGGAGTCCTCGCAATGACTGGTCATGGAACTATTAAGAGCGAAAAAGGAGGATGAAAGTGGCAACAAAGATCGGGATCAATGGCTTTGGAAGGATCGGGAGGCAGGTTCTCAGGGCGGTCAATGAAAACTACAGAGGAAAGCTTGAGGTGGTAGCCCTCAATGACCTGACCGATACCAAGACCAACGCCCATCTCCTCAGGTATGACTCTAACTATGGAGCCTACCCGGGCAGGGTGGAATTCACGGAGGACGCCATCGTTGTTGATGGTCAGGCGGTGAAGGTGCTTTCGGAGCGCGACCCGGCTAAGATCGCCTGGGCTGAGTAT
>JACUUT010000109.1 GCA_014859165.1 Dehalococcoidia bacterium | reverse complement strand
CAAGTATCGCCTCTCCAAGAAATCGCAAGATAACCTGGCCCAGGCCATAGATGGGGTGCTCAAAGAGATCGGCGCCGCTCTTTTTTCGAATTTTTCGAACAACTAGGATGGTTCAAAAAGTTCAGGCGATTCTACCTAAATACCGAGTTCCCGTGGTTTCATGTTGGAGGGCACAGAAAGATGGCCAGTGAAAGCTCGAAGAAGCTCGAAAAAACGCTGAGGGATCTTTTCCACGGGGTTCGACGCTCCTCCGAACGAAGTATCGGAGTCCGCAGAGCGGACAAGGAGAAAGGGGGTAATGCCCAGGTCGAAATATGCCCCGGGTGCGCCTTCGGAGCTTTGGTCGAGGAGCGGTTGAAGAATATGGAGCGCAACCTTCAAGAGGTTAAAGGACGAATAAACGGACTCATCTTCCTTATTGTCGCACTGGTGGTGGCTGAGGTGATCCTGCGTCTTTTTTGAACAAGGTCAAATCAGTGAAAAGAGATGGGAAGAGAAAGAGAACGAAAAATGATCAAGGAGAGGCTCAGACCTTATCAAATAGAGGCAGGCAAGGCAATCCTCAATAGCGTGTTGAATCGCAAGGGGTCAACCTTCTCTATAGAGATGGCAAGGCAGGGAGGCAAGAACGAGCTCTCCGCCCAGCTTGAGTTGCTTCTTCTCACCCTTTTCATGGGCAAGGGGGGCAACCTGATAAAGTGCTCCCCCACCTTCAAGCCCCAGACTGTGGTCAGCATGATGCGCCTCAAAGAGCGCCTCAACGACGCTGGCTACAGCGGTTTTTGGGTTCCCGAGCTGGGCTATATGGTGCGGTTGGGTCAAGCACGACAGATATTCTTCAGCGCCGATAATTCGAGCCATGTTGTAGGCGCCACCGCCCATATCCTGCTGGAAATCGACGAAAGCCAGGATGTCTCCAAGGAGAAATATACCAAGGAGTTCAAGCCCATGGGGGCGGCGACCAATGTGACCACGGTGCACTATGGAACCACCTGGGATGACACCACCCTCCTCGAGGAGGTGAAGCAGACGAACC
>JACUUT010000060.1 GCA_014859165.1 Dehalococcoidia bacterium | reverse complement strand
GAACCTCCGACCTCTTGCACCCCATGCAAGCGCGCTAAACCGGACTGCGCCACACCCCGTTTCTCCCATTCTATCAATACCTACCAGGAATTGCAAGAGAAAGGTATAGGAACTTGCCCTGGAACGAAAAAAGCGGTAAAATCATAACGAAACCTGCCGAGGTATCCATGCCTGTCTATGAGTATGAATGTAGCCATTGCCACTTCCACTTTGAGCGCATACAGCGCTTCGATGAGGATCCAGTGAGTATCTGCCCTCAGTGCCAAGGCAAGGTGCACCGTATCATCCATTCTGCGCCCGTCTTTTTCAAGGGGAGCGGCTTTTACAGTACCGACCATGGCCGCGGTTGGCTAGGCTCCCGGTCTAACGAAAAGGAGGAGCACGCCGAGAAGGAACCGGCCGAAAAGGTGGGCGAGGATACCGCTCCAAAGGACACATTATAAAGAGATTGGGATCAGGGATAAACTTAAAGGTAGGGATGAGGGTGGAGGCTAGTGAAGGCACTACTCCAAAGAGTGAGCAAAGCCTCGGTGAGCGTTGATGGCGAGGTTGTAGGGCAGATCGGCCGGGGACTGATAGTGTTTTTGGGTATATCCAGGGAGGATACGGCGAGGGATGCCCAGTATTTAGCGGAGAAAACGGTTAACCTTCGCATCTTCTCCGATAGCGAAGGCAGGTTCAACCTCTCCGTCCGGGACACCTGGGGGGACCTCCTAGTGGTGAGCCAGTTTACCCTGCTCGCCGATACTAAAAAGGGACGCCGACCTAGCTTCACCGAGGCGGCGCCACCGGAGCAGGCTGACGCCCTCTTTGAGCAGTTCCTGGAATTTCTCCGCTCCAGCGGGTTAAGGGTGGAGAGCGGTCGTTTCGGGCAGCATATGCTCGTGGAGATTCATAACGACGGACCGGTCACCATTCTATTGGATAGCAAAGAGAAATATCCCGAGGCCTGATCAAAGGCTAAAATAGTGAGGCCAAGAGCCAGCCGATTAGGCCACATATGGGGAAGGTCAAGAGCCAGACGAGGATGATATTCCCCGCAACACCCCAGCGCACCGCGGAGAGGCGTTTTGTAGCCCCTACCCCCATGATCGATGAGCTTATGCAGTGGGTGGTGCTCACCGGGATTCCAAGGGCAGAGGCAACCTCGATCACCGCTGCCGCGGTGCTTTCGGCAGCAAAGCCGTGAACCGGCCTGAGAGCGGTTATCCTCGTCCCCACCGTCCTGATAACGCGCCAGCCACCAAAGGCAGTGCCCAGGGAGATAGCGGTTGCGGAGAGGGCTATCACCAAGAGGGGGATATGAAAGTCGGCCCCGGTGTGGATCATCAATGCCATGGCGATGATGCCTATGGGCATCTGGCCATCGTTCTTGCCATGGCTATAAGCCATAAATGCGGCGGAGAGGATCTGAAGCCGACTGAAGATGCCCTCCACCCTGAGCGGGGCGGTGCGCCGCAATATCCACATTAAGGCGACCATCAACAATAGCCCCGCGGCGAAGCCCAAGGCTGGGGCGATAGCTACCGAGGAGAGCACCCTGCCGAAGGTCTCCCAAACAATAGCCACCGTTCCTGCTGCTGCGATACCAGCGCCAACAAGCCCGGCAATAAAGCTATGGGTTATACTTACCGGGAGTCCCAACCGGGTGGCAACAATTCCCCAAATAATCACCGCAACCAAGCCAGCAATCATAATGTCATAGCCTAGCAGCGTCGGGTCGATGATGCCCTTGCCGATAGTCATGGCTACCGCGAGGCCCGTGGCTGCCCCGGCGAAGTTCAAAATTGCAGCCATTGCTATGGCACGAAGGGGGGAGAGAACGCGGGTGCCGATTACGGTGGCAATGGCATTGGCGGCGTCGTTGAAGCCATTAACGATGGCAAAGCCGACGGCAAGGATGATGACGAGGATGAAAAGAGGATCAGGCACGCTTGATCATTACCCCTTCGAGGACATCGGCGATGTCCTCGCAGCGGTCGATTGCGGTCTCCATATGCTCATAGATCTCTCGCCATTTGATCACGTCTGCAACCTCTATCTGATCACGAAAAAGCTCCGCCAGCGCGGCGCGGATTACCGCGTCGGCCTCATTCTCTAGCCGATTTATCTCAATGCAATGCTCCGGTATTTCCTTTAGCTGATTGTGGTGGCGGAGCCTTGGTATCGCCTTGCTCACCTCATCGGTCACCTTGACCAGGATGTCTGCAAGCTCCTTGGCCCTTTGGGTTGGACGATTAACCCAGTAGATGAGCATGGCCACCGCAGCGCCCTCGATAAAATCCATCACATCGTCCATTCGGTTGGCAAGTTGGGCGATGTCCTCTCTATCGATAGGGGTGACAAAGGTGCCGTGCAGTTGCGCTATGATCCGGTGGGTGATGCTATCCCCGTGGTGCTCCAGCTCCGTGATCTGCCTTACCTTCTCGGTCACATCCTCCCACTTATCCACAAGCTCAGCAAGGAGATTGGCAGCCCGGACCAGGTTTCGGGTGCTTTCTTCGAAAAGGTCGAAGAATATCTCATTCCTGGGGATAAAGGGGAATCTCATGGCGCCACCTCCTTATATATCAACCTAATTTATCAGGGGGGGGCTGGCTTGTCAATATAGTTCTCTTTAGGGTGGCGTTTTGGTATAATGGAGCCGAAGGCTCGGCTCCCCGATGTATCGGGGTCGGCCGAGATGTTGAAGATGACGAAAAGGTTCGAGGTTATCGACCATACGGCTGACATTGCCATCGCCGCCTATGGGGCAGACCTGAGGGGGGCCTTTGCCAATGCTGCCTATGCCCTCTTCAGCCTGATGGTCGATCTTGAGGATGTGGGCGATGCCCTCTGCCACGAGGTTGAGGTAACCGCTGCGGATCGGGAGGAACTCCTCGTGGCATGGCTCAACGAGCTGATCTACCTCTTCGAGGTGGAGAATGTGCTTTTCAAGCGGTTTGAAATCGGCGAACTCACCAAGACAAGGCTCAGAGCAAGCTGCTATGGGGAAAAGATCGATCATGAGCGCCATAAGATAAAGATAGCGGTCAAGGCAGCCACCTATCACATGCTCAAGGTCGATGAGGGGGATGGCTTCAGAGTCCAGGTGCTCTTTGATATTTAGGGGGTGGTGAAAATGCATTGGGAGGGGATTTTAAAGAAAATAGACGATTATCGGTGGGAGATCCCGAAGACCTACAAGGCAGGGATGAATGTGCCCGGGCTCATCTATGCCGATGAGGGGATGCTGGCCCATATCAGGGAGGAGCAGGCCCTGGAGCAGGTGGCCAATGTAGCCTTCCTCCCCGGGATCGTCTCAAGGTCCCTGGCCATGCCCGATATCCACTGGGGCTACGGCTTCGCCATCGGGGGTGTTGCCGCCACCAGGGTTGAGGATGGCGTGATCTCCCCCGGTGGGGTCGGCTTCGACATCAACTGCGGGGTGAGACTATTGGGCACCAACCTCACTGAAGAGGAGGTTAGCCCCAGGCTCGAAAAGCTGGTGGAGTCCCTTTATCACAATGTCCCCTCGGGGGTGGGTTCCGAAGGGAAGTTGAGGCTGGATCGGAGGGAGATCGATAAGGTTCTTCTTAACGGCGCCAAGTGGGCGGTGGAGAGGGGTTATGGGGAGGCGAGGGATCTTGAGGTCACCGAGGAGAATGGCACTATGGGGGGCGCTGACCCCGAATGTGTGAGCGCCAAAGCGAAGCAGCGCGGCGCTCCCCAACTGGGAACGCTGGGCGCCGGGAACCACTTCCTGGAGGTTGAGGTGGTGGAGGAGATCTACGATCCCGCTACCGCCTCGGTCCTGGGCATTGAAAGGGTGGGGCAGGTGCTTCTCCTCATCCACACCGGCTCACGAGGCTTCGGCCATCAGGTTTGCACCGACCATCTAGCGACTATGGGAGCGGCGGTAGGGAAATATGGCATCAGCCTTCCCGACCGCCAGCTCGCCTGTGCCCCGGTGAAATCCCCTGAAGGGCAAGCCTACTTCGCCGCTATGGTCTGTGCCGCCAATTATGCCTGGGCCAATCGTCAATGCATCACTCATTGGGTCAGGGAGTCCTTCATTAAGGTGTTTGGCAAGGGTCTCCGCGATTTGGGCCTGGAAATGGTCTACGATGTAGCCCACAATATCGCCAAGATGGAGGAGTACGAGGTAAATGGGAAGAGGCTCGCCCTCTGTATCCATCGCAAGGGGGCTACCAGGGCCTTCCCCGCGGGGCACCCTGATGTGCCTCGCATGTATAGCAAGATCGGGCAGCCTGTGCTCATCCCCGGCGATATGGGGCGCTATTCCTATATTTTGGTGGGCACCCAGCAGGCCATGGTAGAGACCTTTGGTTCCACCTGCCATGGCGCGGGGAGGGTGCAGAGCCGCTCCGCAGCCAAGCGAAGCCTGCGCGGCGTCGATGTCGCCAGGGAGCTCGCTGAAAAGGGGATCACAGTCAAGACGGGGAGTATGTCCTCTCTCGCTGAGGAGGCATCGGAGGCTTATAAGGATGTCGCCCAGGTGGTGGAGGTAACGCATCAAGCTGGGATATCGCGCAAGGTGGCTAAAGCAAGACCGATAGGCGTGGTCAAAGGATAGCTTTCGAGCTTTGGCGGGCGGTGAAGAATGCCTTTCGCCTTTGTTAAAGGCTTGAGGATAAACTATGAGGGGGAGCCAGCCCGAAGGAAGGGCAAGCTCCTTTTATTCGTCCACGGGGCCTCGGGTAGCCTCAATATCTGGCTCGAGCAGCTCGATTTCTTCTCCAAGGAGCACACCCCTATTGCCATGGACCTCCCCGGTCACGGTGCCTCTGAGGGCAGCGGCGCTGATGAGATCGGGGGATATCGCGATTTTTTGAAGGATTTCACCGATGCGCTTTCCCTTCCGCGCTTTATCCTCTGCGGCCATTCCATGGGAGGGGCTATCGCCATCGATTTCGCTCTCCATCATCCTGAGCGGCTTGAAGCGCTCATCCTGGTGGGGAGCGGTGCCAGGTTTTCCATACCTGAAGAGTCGTTAGAGGTCTTCAGGAAAGACCCATTCACCTGGAGCATGGCTGCCAGGTCTTGGATATTTTCGAAGAAAACACCCCTCAGTATCATCGAGGCCGTGGAGGCGGAGACCCTGAAAGCCAGCCCCGAGGTTGCCTATAGCGATATGAGGGCCTGCGCCAGGTTCGATGTTAGTGCATCGCTTGGCGAGATAAGGGTGCCCACCCTGCTTCTTTACGGCAGGGAGGACATGCTGGCGGGGCAGGCAGCGCTTCTATCGAGTATCCCTAACTCCCAGGTGGGCGTGATCGAGGATGCTGCTCATGTGCCCACTGTGGAGCAACCGGATAGGTTTAATGCCGCCCTGGCAATGTTTATTGGCACTCTCAGCCCCTAGCCTTTTTCATTGACAAGGGGGAAGTTAAGGTGATAGACTGATGAAGTTCAAAACTGATGGTAATAGGAGGTGTGTAGCGTTTGAAAAAAGGCTTGATTTGGGAATGGCTCTTGATAGCGGAAAGCTGGAACAACTAAATGACCCAGTATTAAGGAGGTTTCCAAAATGGGAGAGGTAATGCAGGAAAGGATAGCGAAGCTCAGGGAGGCTAAGCAGAAAGCAGCCCTGGGCGGAGGGCCGGAAAAGATAGAGAAGGTGCATGGAAAAGGGAAGCTCACCGCCCGGGAGCGGCTTGACCGCCTGCTCGACCCAGGCAGCTTTCACGATCTGGGCATGCTGAGTGGGTATCCTCAGGGATCTCCTGGTGATGGGCTCGTATACGGTTTTGGCACAATAGATGGGAGGATGGTTTGCATCTATTCTCAGGATACCACAGTGCAGGGGGGCTCTATAGGTTGGGTACACGGGTATAAGATGTATAAAACGGTGGAGAGGGCCTTGGATATGAGAGTCCCCCTTATCGGCATTCACGATTCCCCCGGTGCTAGGGGGATGAAGCTAGCTGGTGAGAGGGAAACGCCGGAGGCT
>JACUUT010000108.1 GCA_014859165.1 Dehalococcoidia bacterium | reverse complement strand
GGAGAGGGGGATTAAGGGGGTGAGGTTAATAAACAACTTCACTAATGGAGCATTGCCACCTACCCACCGAAAGGGTTATAATGAAGCCAGGAGAGGGAAGAACCGAGATCGAGATTAAGCGAAGGGGGGTAATCTATGCAGCACTATACCATGGAGAGGCTGCGCAATGTGGTGCTGCTTTCCCACTCTGGTGCCGGGAAGACCTCGCTCGCCGAGGCCATGCTCTATAATTCGGGGGCGATCACCCGCCTGGGAAAGGTTGACCAAGGCAACACCACCTCAGACTACGACCCAGATGAGGTGAAACGCAAGATCAGCATTTACCTCTCTCTTGTTCCCTGTGAGTGGCAGGGGTTCAAGGTGAACACTATCGACACCCCAGGCTATGCCGACTTCGTTGGCGAGGTCAAGGCTGCAGTGCGCATCGCCGATGGTGCGCTCATCGTTCTCTGTGCTGCCGCTGGCGTGGAGGTCGGGACTGAGTTGGTTTGGAACTATGCCGAAGAGCGAAAAATCCCCCGCATTGTCTTTGTGAACAAGATCGATCGGGAAAATGCCGATTTCTTCAGGGTTTTAGAGGAGCTTAGGGCAAATTTCGGGAAGAGATGCCTCCCCATAGAGCTCCCCATCGGTGCCCAGGAGAATTTTCAGGGGGTGGTTGACCTCATCAGCATGAAAGCCTACAGCGGTCCCCAGTGGCAAGAGGGGGAGATCCCCGATCCCCTTAAGAGTCAGGCTGAGGAATTTCGTGAGAAGCTGGTGGAGGCTGTGGCTGAAACAGACGATAACCTTATTACCAAATATTTGGAGGGGGAGAAGTTCACCGAGGAGGAGGTCCGCCAGGGTTTGCGAGCGGCCACCATTGGGGGGCAGGTGGTGCCCATTTTAGTGGGCTCTGCGCTAAAGAATCTGAATATCACTAGAGTGCTAGATGCTATTTGCCATTACCTACCCTCTCCCAAGGATCAGGACCAGCTATCAGCAATAAATCCTGTTACAAAACAGGAGGAAACCATCGAGCTTGACCCCACTGCTTGGCTCGTGGCTCTGGTGTTTAAGACCA
>JACUUT010000059.1 GCA_014859165.1 Dehalococcoidia bacterium | reverse complement strand
TCGCGATGTTATCGAGCAGGTGATTAAAACTGTCATCCCTGCTTCCTTGCTGGATAAGAGAACAAAATATTATGTCAATCCAACGGGGCGTTTCGTCATCGGCGGACCGATGGGCGATACTGGGCTCACCGGGCGCAAGATACTGGTCGATACCTATGGCGGCATCGCCAGGCATGGCGGGGGTTGCTTCTCAGGGAAGGACCCCACCAAGGTGGACCGTTCAGCAGCGTATGCGGCAAGGTATGTGGCTAAGAACCTGGTGGCCGCAGGGCTCGCTGCTCGCCTCGAGGTCCAAATCTCTTATGCCATAGGGGTGGCCCATCCCCTCTCCATCTCCATCGAGAGCTTTGGCACGGGGAATGTTGATGATGAAGTCATCGTTAACTTGATCAAAAAGCACTTCGACCTTCGCCCAGGGGCGATCATCGAGTCCATGGGTCTGCGGCGCCCCATCTATAGGCAAACTGCCTGCTACGGGCATTTCGGTCGCACCGATATCGATCTCCCCTGGGAGAGGACCGATAAGGCGGTAAGGCTCAAGGCCGAGGCGGGGCTTAGTTGATGCTGAGCAATGAGCAAATCGTAGAGGATGTCTTAGAATACTGGTGGGAAAAGGGTGAAGATGTGAAGGCGGTGATCCTGGTTGGCGGTGAGGGAACGAGGCTTCGCCCCCTTACCTTTAATACACCCAAGTCTATGGTGCCCATTCTGAACAGGCCATTTTTGGAACACATGATTGAGTACCTGAAGGGGCATGCCATCAACGATATTATCCTGGCCCTCTGTTACCGCCCCGATCATATTCAGCGCTATTTTGGCGATGGCAGCAAGTTCGGAGTAAAGCTGACCTATGTAGTGGAAGATCCCCCCCTGGGAACAGCGGGGGCAGTGAAAAACCTCGAGGAGCACCTCGATGAAACCTTCTTCGTCTTTAACGGCGATATATTCACAGACCTCGACCTTACTGCGATGATGAAGTTTCATCGAGGGGAGGGATCAAAGGTGAGCATTGCCCTAACCCCTGTGGAGGATCCCACCACCTATGGGGTGGTGGAGACCAACGCTGAAGGGAAGGTTAAGCGCTTTATCGAGAAACCAAGCCCGGATGCGGCGACCACCAATATGATCAACGCCGGTGCTTATATTGTTGAGCCCGATGTGCTAAGCCACATCCCCAAAGGCTTGAACTTCACTTTTGAGCGAGGGCTCTTCCCCCTGCTGCTTGAGCGTGGCGTGCCTGTCTATGGCTATCAATCAGATGCCTATTGGATCGACATCGGCACCCCGGAGAGTTACTTAAAGCTTCACCACGACCTGCTCATGGGAAGGGTCGCCAAGGGCTTTCCCGGTGAGAGAGCAGGCGAGGGGATATGGGTTGAGGAGGGCTGTGACATCCATCCTCAGGCTGAGCTTAAGGGGCCAATAATAATCGGCAGAAACTGCGTCATTGGTTCTAGGGCACAGGTAAAGGGACCCTCGGTCATCGGCCAAGGTTGCAGGATTGGCAAGGGTTGCCTCATTGATGAGGCGATAGTTTGGCAGAACACTTGCCTCGGCCAGGGGGTGTCGCTGAGAAGGTGTGTGGTCGCTGAAAATGTATTTATAGGAGATCGAAGTCGAGTTATGGAGGGTTGTGTGCTGGGCGATAATGTGGTGGTGGGCCCTGATGAAAAATTGACCCGAGGCACTAAGCTTTAGATGGGAAAGGGTATCGAGGAGATCGTTGCTGCACTGAAGGGCTATGACCCCAAAAGGGTGATCCTTTTCGGCTCCTGGGCTCGCGGAGAGGAAGATCGGTATAGTGACATTGACCTGGTCATTATTAAGGAGACAGAGGAGCGTTTTTTGGACCGGATAAATTCAATATACGAGATTTTGCAACCTCTTTGCGCCATCGATGTCCTGGTCTATACGCCCGATGAATTTGAGCGCATGCGTCAAGAGGGGAATCCCTTTATCGAGAAGGTTTTGCAAGAGGGGATGGTGATCTATGA
The DNA here is from genome assembly GCA_014859165.1 of Dehalococcoidia bacterium. Lineage (GTDB taxonomy): Bacteria > Chloroflexota > Dehalococcoidia > E44-bin15 > E44-bin15 > Kmv38. The sequence goes on along the minus strand of JACUUT010000059.1, from coordinate 4,118 downwards.
AAGACCCTCAAAAGGAAGGGAAACGTTGGCTGATGCAGGCGGAGCATGACCTCGAGCTAGCCAGCTACGATTTCCAAGGGGGGTTCTATGCTGCTGCCTGCTTTAATGCCCAGCAAACAACGGAGAAGGCGCTTAAGGGCTTCCTTCTGGCCAAGGGGGAGCGGGTAGTCTTAGGACATTCCGTGGCGGAACTGATTCAGCGCTGTGAAACCTATGAATCTAGCTTTGCTCATCTTCGCTCCAGAGCAGGTAAGCTGGATCGTTTCTATCTGCCCACTCGCTATCCTAACAGCTTGCCCGGTGGCATACCTAGCGAGGTTTTCGACAAAGAGGATGCTGAAGGAGCGCTGCAAGTCGCCGCTGAGGTTGTGGAGAGGGCGAGAGAGCTTATAGGGGAGGTGGGATGAGCCCCGTGATTAAATTTGGCACCGATGGCTGGCGCGGGATCATCGCCGAGGACTTCACCTTTGATAATGTGCGGGTTTGCGCCCAAGGCGTGGCTAATTATCTTAAAGATGCTGGGCTGGCCCATCGGGGCCTCGTTGTGGGCTATGATACCAGATTTGCCTCTGAGGACTTCGCCGCTGCCGCCGCCGCGGTGGCTGCCGCTAATGGGATCAAGGTTTACCTCTGCCAGCACATCACCCCCACACCGATAATCGGCTACGCCATCCTGATGAAAAAGGCCGGTGGGGCGATCGTTATCACAGGGAGCCATAACCCGGCATCCTGGAATGGCTTTAAGTACAGGCAGGAGAGTGCCAGTAGCGCCTCTCCAGAGGTCATCGCCAAACTGGAGGGGTATATCTCCCAGATCCAGGCTCGCGGTGATGTGAAGCAGATGCCGTTGGATCAGGCACTAAAGGGCGGAATAGTGGAGAGGTTCGATCCCTCCCCTTCTTATCTTCAGCATATGGGGGGGCTGGTGGACCTGGAAAGGCTGCGCCACGCCGGTTTGAAGGTGGTGGTGGACTCGATGTATGGGGCGGGGGCAGGATATTTCAGCAACATCCTTAAAGGCGGCCCCACTAAGGTTGTCGAGATCCACGGGGAAAGGAATCCCCTTTTCCCCGGCATCCAGCCGGAGCCTATAGCCTCAAATCTGGCCGAGCTTTCCGCCAAGGTAAAAAGAAGCGGGGCGAGCGTCGGCCTGGCAACCGATGCCGATGCTGACCGCATAGGCATTGTAGACGAGGAAGGGAGATTTCTCACCACCCTTCAGGTGTTTGCCTTGCTTGCCCTTTATCTTCTAGAGGTTTGTGGCCAGCGTGGCGCTATCATAAAAACGATAACATCCACCAGCATGCTCTATCGATTGGGGGAGCTTTATGGGGTGCCGGTCCATGAAACACCTGTGGGTTTCAAGCATGTGGCTCCAAAAATGATCGCCGAGGATGCCTTGATGGGTGGTGAGGAGAGCGGCGGTTTTGGCTTCCGCGGCCATATCCCGGAGCGCGATAGCATCCTCTCCGGGCTCTTTTTCCTCGACCTGATGCTCAGGAAACAAAAGAGCCCCTCCCAGCTTATAGACTACCTGTATAGCAAGGTGGGCCCCCACTACTTCGATCGCATCGATATCAAGTTCCCCGCCGAGGAGCGCGAGGCGATCAGTGAGCGCCTCTCTAGAAGCAGCCCCAGCCATATCGATAACACAGAGGTTACCGGGTTAGAGGCCAAAGATGGCTTCCGCTTTTTGCTGGCGGATCGCACCTGGCTGCTCATCCGTTTCTCAGGGACGGAGCCTATTCTTCGCATCTACGCCGAGAGCGATAGCCCCGCAAGGGTGAAGAGGCTTCTTGCTGAGGGGAGAAGATTGGCAGGGGTTTAGCCGATGACAAACCTTGATGACCCTGAAGTCTATAGAAAATTCGATCCCTCCGATATGCTGGGCCGAATTAGCGAATTGCCTAAGCAGTGTCGTGAGGCATGGGAGAGTGCCATGAGCTTCCCTTTGCCCCCCGATTACGCCGGTGTAGAAAAGGTGATCATCCTGGGAATGGGAGGCTCCGCTATTGGCGGCGATTTGGTGCGCACCCTGGCCTTAACACAAGGCAGGCTCCCCGTTCTGGTGCATCGGGATTACGGTCTGCCCTCCTTAGTCGATATGAGGACACTGGTCATCGCCTCAAGCTATTCAGGAAACACCGAGGAGACTATTTCGTCCTTCAACAAGGCCCTGGAAACGACGGCGAAGAAGGTGGTAATCACCACCGGGGGCAAGCTCAAGACCCTCGCCGAGGAAAATGGGGTGCCTTTGTTCACCTTCCACTACAAAGCAGAGCCCCGCGCTGCCTTCGGCTATAGCTTTTTTTCGATCCTCGGCATCTTTCATCGGCTTGGGCTTATTTCGATCGAATCGAGACACAAAGATGAAGCGATAAGAGTTCTTGAAGACCTATCTGTAAGGCTTGGTCATGATGTCCCCGTGGAGACCAACCCGGCGAAGCAGTTAGCGAATAAGCTTTCTGGGCGCTTGATAATAGTCTATGGGGCGGGTATCCTCTCCGAGGTGGCGTTTCGCTGGAAGACCCAATTCAACGAGACCAGCAAGAGCTGTGCCTTCTCCGAGTGCATGCCGGAGCTGAACCACAATGCTGTGGTCGGTTATAGACTCCCCTCATGGCTTGCCGAAAGGGCCTTTGTGGTCATGCTGCGTTCGCCCTCGCTTCACCCTCGCATCCTAATGCGATACCAGGTCACCGGTGAGATCCTCACCGATGCCGGGATCGCCCATGAGGTTATCGAGGCTCAGGGGAAGAGCCCCTTGAGTCAGATAGTGAGCGCCGTTCTCTTTGGCGACTTTGTTAGCTATTACCTGGCGATGCTGAATGAGGTCGACCCTTCTCCTGTCGCTGCCATCGATTACCTGAAGGAACGAATGAAGGATAGCAACTAGGGTGAAAAAAGACCTAGCTGGGGAGGCTTTTCCTTTTCATAAGGCAGCCCCAGGTGCTCATAGGCATGACGGGTCGCCACCCTCCCCCGGGGGGTGCGCTCCAGAAAGCCCAATTGCAATAAATAGGGTTCATAGACATCCATGATGGTATCAGCCTCCTCGCTGATGGAGGCGGCGATGGTGTCCAGTCCCACAGGTCCACCATCGAACTTCTGGATGATCGTCTGGAGCACCTTATGATCCAGTTCATCCAGCCCCAGGTGATCCACCTCGAGCCTGGAGAGCGCCTCAAGGGCCACCGCCTCAGTGATAATCCCATCAGCCATCACCTGGGCATAGTCCCTGACCCTCCTGAGGAGACGATTTGCCACCCTGGGCGTGCCTCTGGCACGGCGAGCGATCTCCCTGACCCCGCCCTCCGCCACCTCGACTCCCAGGATGCGTGCCGAGCGCCTGATGATGGCCGCAATGGCCTCGTTATCGTAAAAATCGAGGCGATAGACAGCGCCAAACCTGTCCCTGAGCGGTGGGCTGAGCATGGCAAAGCGGGTGGTCGCCCCGATCAGGGTGAAGCGGGGCAGGTTAAGGCGCATGCTCCTCGCCCCTGGCCCCTTGCCCAAGATGATGTCAAAGACGAAGTCCTCCATAGCGGGATAGAGTTTTTCCTCTACCACTCGGCTGAGACGGTGTATCTCGTCAATAAATAGGACATCCACATCCTTGAGGCTGGTGAGGATGGCAGCAATGTCTCCAGGGCGCTCCACAGCGGGTCCCGAGGTGGTTCTAATGCTCACCCTCATCTCGGCAGCGATGATGTTGGCCAGCGTGGTCTTACCCAGGCCCGGGGGGCCGTAGAGCAGGATATGGTCAAGGGGCTCGCCCCGCCCCTGGGCTGCGGCGATGGCGATCTTTAGATTATCCTTTACCTTTTCCTGGCCTAGATACTCGGCGAGGCGCCTGGGGCGAAGGGTAGTATCTAGTGGGATATCCTCCTCCTTGGGCTTCCCGGACACAATCCGCTCCATGGCTTCATTATAGCACAATTTGACTACCCCAAATCAAAGGGATTAAAGATTGACACCTCTCAAGAGATGGGATACACTTTGGGGTAGTTAATTCTCTCACAATCCCAAAGGGAGGGATGTTATGCCTACCAAAAGCAAGAAGGAATGGCGGGAAACCACGCTCGATAAGGTGCTCAAGCGTTCCCCTGAGCGCCAGG
>JACUUT010000058.1 GCA_014859165.1 Dehalococcoidia bacterium | reverse complement strand
CTCCCCCTCAGCGATGTCGCTGAAATCAGCCTGATATTCCAGGTAAACGCCTCCTCTGAGATCCAGCCCCAATTTCATCCCTTCCCGCTCACCGATAAGGGGCAGGCTGATAGGGTTTATTGCCATCACCGAGGCGGCAAATGCTATCAGCAGAATTATGCCCACCAGCGTTAGTATATTTCTTCTTCCCATTCTTTTCGACCTTTGGGCTACTCTATGATTATGCCAATATGGCTCTCGTGACCTAAGGATTGACAGGGAGAAGTCTCTCTATGAACGAAAACGCCTCCTCCCTGGTGGCGACCTCGCCGGCAGCCTGCGCCTCGCGCACCGCCTCCAGAAGCTCGCCGATCTTCGGCCCAGGCATCATGCCGAAGATATCGATTAGATCATGTCCATCGATTAGCTTTGGTGGAGCAACAATGCTTTCCTCTCGGAAACGCTCCTCAAGGACATAGGCTATACTCCGGGCATGCCTCTGCCACTCTTCAAGCTCTAGATTGGGCCCTCTGGTTGCCAGATGATCGGCAAGATTGAGGAAGAGGGTATCGATGCCCACACCGCCGGTGTCCCTGAAGTAGCGGTAGACGGCACGATGGGAAGGCATTTCCTCACCCATTTGCCCGGGGCGGAGATGGTGCTCGATCATCTTCTGCACCATATCTTTTTCCCTGGCGCTGAACCTGAGCCGCGCTAAAATGCCCTCCGCAATGCTCGCTCCCTCCTTGGCATGCCCGAAGAAGCGCATCCTGCCCATCTCATCAATGGACCTGGTCTGGGGCTTGGCAATATCGTGGAGCAATCCGGCAAGCTTGAGCAGCGTCTTCCTACTATGCCCGCTAGCTACCTCCTCGAAGTGCTCCTCCAGTGCCGGGGACCAGGGAACAAGAGCTAGGATTTCATCATCATAAGTCAAACCTTCGATCCTGAGCAGGAACTCGACAGCAGCAACCGTCTCTATGGAATGCTCAAAAACATCCCAGAAGTGTTCCTTAGGTTGCTCCGCCCCCTTGATTGGGGAAAGCTCAGGGAGGATCTCTAAAAGCAAACCAAGCTCATCAAGCAAGCGGAGCCACTTCGCTGCCTTTGGGGCGGCAAGAAGGCGACAGAGCTCATCTCTCACCCTTTCAGAGGCAACATGCGTAATAAGCTGGTGATGACGCTCAATTTGCGTTTTAGTTTCACCATCGATGGAAAAGCCAAGTTCAGCGCCAAGGCGCAGGGTGCGAAGGAGGCGCGCTGGATCTCTAAGGAATGCTTCCTCACTTATAGCGCGCACCACCCCTTCCTCCAGGTCCCGCAGTCCCCCGAAGGGATCGATAAAGACGGGTTCATCCATTTCCCTCAGGTTTAGCGCAATAGCATCTATTGTGAAATCCCTGAGCGCCAGGTCTTCCTCGATGCTACCGCGCATGGTGGCGAAATCGAGATGAAGGGGTTTTTCCCCTGGGAGAACCACTCTTGCTATTTCGTTTGCCTGATCCAGAGGCACATATCTGCCTCCAAGGATGTCGGCTATCTCGCGGGCCAGCTCCATAGCCTTCCCACCGATAACAAGATCGATATCGGAGGTTGCCCGTCCCATTAAAGCGTCACGCACAAAACCGCCGGTGAGGTAGCACTGAGTGGAGCGCTGGGCGAGAAGCTCCCTCAGCGTTGATAAGAGCTTCATAATCTCTTTTTTCGTCTTAAAGCGCCACTCCGTTTTCATCCGTTCTCCTCAAAAATGAACCTTTTTAAGCAGGCATCAAACTCCAAAAAAGCGGGACCTTTTAAGAAAGCCCTCAGAAAAGGTCCCGCCCCGATTTCCAAGGCTTAAAGGTTCTATATTTCGGGTGTTTCAGTCTCCACCACCACCTTATATAGCTTATCCATGCTCTCCAGGTAATCGATGTACAAGACGCCGTTCAGGTGATCGATCTCATGCTCCAGGGCTTGGGCAAGGAGCCCTTCCCCTTTGATACGAATCTCCCTCCCTTGGCGGTCGAGACCCTTTGCCGTGACCTTCACCGAGCGCTTGATCTCCCCTCGATAACCGGGAATACACAGGCACCCCTCCTCAACCGTGCGCTCCCCGGAGCGCTTCACAATCTGAGGATTCACCAGAGCGAGCGTTTCCTCGCCAGGTAGCTCGATCACGATCACCCGCAGCAGGACCCCAATCTGAGGTGCTGCTAGCCCAACACCTTGGACATAGTGCATTGTCTCCACCATGTCGTCGATGAGTCGCTGAACAGACCCATCGACATTCCTTACCCGCTTCGATTTCTGGCGAAGTGGAGGGTTGGGATAAGTAAGAATGGGAAGGACTGCCATTTTTTCTTTTCGTACTATTCGATACGCTCTACTATGTCGGAGCCGACTTTCTAAACCATGCCTAAGAGTTCCATCTGACGCACAGTAAAGTTCGAAAAAGCTGGGCGGAACAACGATATTATAGCTTGAACATGTCTCATTGTCAAAGCAGGCTCACGGGGTCAATGTCCACGCTCCATCCTTGAGGGGTGGGAATTTCAGCCAGAAGGCGAACCGGGGCAGCGCCTCGAAGAATGATCTGCCACCGATACCGACCTCGAACCCTCTGGATGAAAGCAGGTGATGGCCCGATGAGGGAGACATCCATGCCCCAAGAGTCCCTCTCGTCCTTGAGCAAACGGTGCATCCTCTGGGCCTCTCTCTGGCAAAAGGCGTTATTGGGGTTAGTGTAGAGGAGGCGCACCAATCGACTGAAGGGAGGGTTTTCATAGTGGCGGCGGAGCGAGATCTCCTGTTCATAAAAAGAGGTGTAGTCATGTTTTGCTGCGGCAACGATGGCATAATGATGGGGGGAGTAGCTCTGCAAGATGACATGCCCCGCCAGAATGCCTCGCCCCGCCCTGCCCGCCACCTGAGTGAGGATCTGAAAGGTGCGTTCGCCGGCGCGAAAGTCGGGAAGATAGAGGCTCACATCGGCATTAATCACCCCCACCAGGGTAACCAGGGGCAGTTCCAGACCCTTGGCGATCATCTGAGTGCCGATGAGCACATCTGCCTCATGGGAAAGGAACTTATCCAGGATCTCCTCATGGGAATGCTTCCCCCTGGTGACATCACGATCCCAGCGCAGCAGATTCGCACTGGGGAAGGCGCGACCGACTTCCTCCTCCACCTTCTGAGTGCCGATGCCAAGAAATTTGATCCTCCTGCTGCCACACTGGGGGCAAACATTGGGAGCCGCCATGCGATGATTGCACTGATGGCAGACCAGATCCTCCCCCGCTGAGTGATATGTTAGCGAGACATCGCACCTTTTGCAGCGCAGCACATAGCCACAGTGGCGGCACTGAACAAAGGTAGCGCTTCCCCGTCGATTGAGGAAAAGGATCACCTGCTCCCCCGCTGCCAGGGCCTTTTCCATCCCCTTATAGAGGGACCTGCTGAAGATGCCCCGATTTCCCCTCTTCAGCTCCTCTCGCAGGTCGACAACCTCCACCATTTTTTCACCCTTAGCGATTCGCTCCGGTAACTCTAATAGTCGGAAATCACCGATCTGGCTTTTATAGTAAGTAGTAACATCTGGGGTGGCGCTTCCCAGGATGAGCACCGAGCCGGTGAGCTCCGCCAGCCTGATAGCGACATCGCGGGCATGGTAGCGGGGCGATTGCTCCTGCTGCTTATAGGTCCACTCATGCTCCTCATCGATAACAATGAGCCCCAAATCGGGCTGGGGGGCAAAGATCGCCCCTCGCGACCCAATGACCACATCGAAAGCGCCCTCCCTAATTCGCCACCACTCATCGAACTGCTCCCCAACTGAAAGCTTGCTATGAAGCACTGCCACCCTCCCTGGGAAGCGCGAGGCGAAGCGAGCGATGGTCTGAGGGGTGAGGGCGATCTCTGGGACGAGGACAATTGCCCGCTTACCTAAAGATATGACCTGTCCCAAAGCGCGTAGGTAGATCTCCGTCTTGCCGCTCCCGGTGACCCCATGGAGCAGGAAAATGGGGGGCCTTTTTTCGCTCTCACGGGCCACTTCGATCTCACGCAACACTCTCTCTTGCGCTGAAGTAAAAGTAGCAGCAGGTAAGGGCGAAAAATCGCTCTCAAGGGCCGCTTCGATCTCACGCCACACCGCCTCTTGGGCTGCGGTCAGAGCGGGGGCTGGCAAGGGCGAAAAATTGCGATGCGCCAAGGGGTCGCGATATACCTGAACCTGCTCGATAGTAACCATTCCCTTTCTCCGCAGTGCCTCCACCACCGCTGAGGTGCAGCCGAGATGCCTCTTCGCTTCGGCAAGAGGGACAGGGCCAGATTCGAGAAGCCCTAAAAGCTCCGCTTGCTTAGGAGCTCTTCTCATCACGAGAAGGCACTCAGCCTCGCGCTGCGCCTCGTCTGCCCCGATGGCTAAATGGATGTAGGGCACCACCTTTGACCTCACCCTAACCCTCTCCAGCTCCTGAGTTCTTGCCACCACCTTTTTTCGAACAAGTTGACCGATAATAGTCCCCGCCTCTTTTTTGCCCAAAGCCCTCTCCACCTCCGCTAGCTCAACCTTCCCCTTCCTGAAGATGAGATTCACTAGTGCCTTTTGGCGAGGGGTAAGCGAGGGGATAATAGCCTCAGAAGGATTAGGCATCAGGGTAAGAAAAGTGAGCACCCTGCGCTCAAAGCCTGGGGGCATCATCAAGGCGGCGGCATCGAAAAGTGGTGAAAGATAATGCTCGCTGATCCAGCGTGCCAGCTCAACCTGAACCGTGGAGAGTATGGGGCGAGGATCGATGAGGCCGATAATCTCCTTCGTCTTCTCCACCGAGGGATATTCTGTTAGCTGTAAGATGATGCCATGTGTAAGGCTACGCCCGAAAGGGAGCCACACTGCATGCCCTACCATTATATTTGGGGGCACAGCGTAGCAGAAGGTTTGCCGCTGTGCCCCCGGAGAATTAACCGCCACCTCAGCGTAATTCATCCCCTTGCTCCAAAAAAGACCAGAAGTCAAAAGGTGCTCTGTCCTCTCGCCTTCTATTCCACCCCCCTCGTGCGCTCTTCTTTTGGTCTTTTCTCTTTTATTCGCGCTTTCTTGGGGGTGAGCCCGCGCAAATAGTAGAGCTTAGCACGGCGCACCTGGCCATGCCTCAGCACTTCCACCTTTTCTATGGATGGGGAGCGAAGGAAAAAGGTTCGCTCCACGCCAACCCCGTAGGCAATGCGCCTCACCGTGAAGTTGGCACTGGCACTGCCCTTTCTCACCCTGATCACCACCCCCTGAAAAACCTGAGAGCGCACCCGCTCCCCCTCCACCACCTTGATGCTCACCTTCACCGTGTCGCCCGGGCTGATCACGGGGATATTGGGATTGGGCTCAACTGGAATCAGCGTATCGATGTTCATTTAATCTTCTTCTCTCCTCATCGGTTAGCTCCGCCCTCTCCAGCAGGTCGGGGCGCCGCTTAAGGGTGCGCAGTAGCGACTGCTCCCTTCGCCATCTGGCGATTGCGGCGTGATTTCCCGAAAGCAAAACCTCGGGGACCACCCACCCCCGAAAAGCCTGGGGGCGAGTGTATTGCGGATACTCCAGAAGCCCGCGCCAGTGGGAGTCCTCCACCACCGAGGCCTCCGAGCCCAAAGCGCCGGGCAGTTGCCTTACCAGGGCATCCACTACCACCATAGCAGCAAGCTCCCCGCCGCTCAGGACATAGTCCCCGATGCTGATCTCGTCCGTGACCAGATGCTCCCCCACCCTCTCATCCACCCCCTCGTAGTGACCGCAGACAAGGATTATCTCCTCATATTTGGCAAGCTCCTGAGCAGCCTGCTGATCGAAAAGCCGCCCCTGCGGTGTGAGCAGAATGACAGGGATTTGAGATTCGCCTTTTTCGCTCTCCCCACACACCCCACCCTGGCCCCCTATCGACTCCACCGCCTCAAAGAGGGGCTCCGGCTTCAACACCATCCCCTGACCACCACCATAGGGATAATCATCGACCACATGATGCCTGTCCGATGTATAGTCTCGAATGTTATGAATTGCAATCTCCACCAGCCCGCGATCGATGGCCCGCTTGATGATGCTCTCACTAAAAGGTCCATTGAACATCCCTGGGAACAGGGTCAGGATGTGAATTTTCATTTGCCTCACCTTTTTCGCTCTCCCCGCACTCCCCACTCTCTCCCCGGAGCACCTCCATAGCATGGGGCAGAACGGGCAAAATCACCTCAAGGCACTCGCGCACCGCTCTAGGGCTGCCTGGGAGGT
>JACUUT010000057.1 GCA_014859165.1 Dehalococcoidia bacterium | reverse complement strand
TCACAATAGCACCTTCCCTCAAACCTTAACCGAGGTCAAAGAGGGGGAACTGGAGCTGCCCGAGTTTTATGACACGGTGCTGACCCTGGCCGATGTGGTGGGTGTGGAATACTTCATGCCCGGTTGCCCGCCGCCAGTGAACCTCATTCTGAAGGTGGTTGACGCTCTGGCCACCAATTCCCTTCCGCCCGCAGGCTCGGTAATCGCCTCGGAGAAGAGCCTTTGCGATGAGTGCGAGCGCAAGAAAGAGGAGAAGAAGATCACCAGGATCTATCGCCCACACGAGATAATCCCCGACCCCGAGCGATGCCTGCTGGAGCAGGGGATTATCTGCATGGGGCCTGCCACCAGGGGAGGGTGTGGTCAGAGATGCATCCTGGCCAATATGCCCTGCCGCGGCTGCTTCGGACCACCGGCGGGCGTTTACGATCAGGGAGCCAGGATGCTTAGCGCCCTAGCATCCATCTGCGATGTCAAGGACGAGGCAGAGATCGGCAGGATTGTGGAAGAGGTGGTAGACCCGGCAGGGACCTTCTATCGATTCGGGATGTCAAGTTCCATGCTCAAAAGAAAGAGGATGTGATGAAGAAGATAACCATCGACCCCATAACCAGACTGGAGGGACATGGCAAAATAGAGATCTTCCTCGATGACCAGGGCAATGTGGCTAATGCCTATCTCCAGATACCCGAGCTGCGCGGATTCGAGAAGTTCTGCGAGGGGAGGCCAGTAGAGGAGCTGCCCCGGATAACACCGCGGATCTGTGGCGTCTGCCCCGGGGCTCACCATATGGCCTCGACAAAGGCCACCGACGCTGTCTTTCATGTCGATCCCCCTCCAGCAGCTAAGAAGCTGAGGGAGCTATACTACTGCGCTCATATGTGTCACTCCCATATCGCCCACTTCTATGCCCTGGCAGCCCCCGACTTTGTCCTCGGACCTGATGCTGACCCCACCCAGAGGAATGTGCTGGGAGTCATTGATAAGGTTGGCCTTGAGGTCGGCGGCGAGGTGCTCAAGCATCGCGCCTACGCGCAGGAGATCCAGGCGGTCATCGGTGGCAAGGCCACGCATTCCGTTTGTGGGCTCCCCGGTGGCATGAGCCGGGCGATCACTGAGGAAGAGAGGGCCGATTTTGAGGAGAAGGCCAAATCCATGGTCGAGTTTGCTAAATTCTCATTGAAGCTCTTTGATGATGTTGTATTGGCCAATAAGGATTACGTGGACTTGATCCTCGGCGACATCTATACTATGAAGAGCTACTACATGGGTTTGGTCGATGCCAACAACAAGGTGAATTTCTACGATGGTGACATCAGGGTTGTTGACCCTGAGGGTAAGCAGGTGGCCAAGTTTAAGCCCGCCGATTATCTGGATTACGTGGCGGAGCACACCGAGCCCTGGTCCTACCTCAAGTTCCCATTCCTCAAGAAAGTAGGTTGGAAGGGGTTTGTTGAGGGTAAGGAGAGCGGGGTGTATCGAGTAGCCCCGCTGGCGCGGCTGAATGTTGCCGATGGTATGGCAACCCCCCTGGCTCAGGAGGCCTACGAGAAGATGTACAGCACCCTGGGGGGAAAGCCGGTTCATGCCACCCTGGCCTTCCACTGGGCCAGACTTGTCGAGCTAATGTACGCTGCGGAGAGGCTTTTGGAGTTGTGTCGGGACAAGGAGGTCACCGACCCCAACGTTCGCACCATCCCCACTGCCACCCCGGATGAGGGGGTTGGTGTGGTGGAGGCCCCGCGGGGCACACTATTCCATCACTACCAGACGGATGAGAAGGGGATGGTAAAGAAGGTGAATCTTATCGTGGCTACAGGGAATAACCATGCAGCCATGTGCATGTCGATTAAAAAGGCGGCGCAGGGCTTGATAAAGGCAGGAAAGGTGATTAGCGAGGGTCTTCTCAACATGGTGGAGATGGCCTTCAGAGCCTACGACCCCTGCATGGCCTGCGCCACCCACACCCTGCCAGGTCAGATGCCACTGGAGGTGATCATCTATGACGCTGAAGGGAATATAGTAAGAAGGCTGAGTCAGCATCTGCACTCAGAGCCCGGTATAAGAGTGGCCGTAGTGCCCTGAAAGGAAGAGAGAATGAGGGAGGAGGTGAGAGAAGATGACGATGATTGATACCTTGAAAAGCTCTGAGCTCTTTGGGGGGTTGTCGACAAGCCATCTGGAAAAAGTGGCTGCTCTATGCCGTTCAGGAAGCTACCGGCAGAACGAGATGATCTTCAAGGAAGGGGATGAAGCCACGGAGATCTATGTTCTGACAGACGGCAGGGTAGCCCTGGAGATGGAGGTGCGTCCTGTGACCAACCGCCCGCCTATACCTACCGCGGTAGGGGTGTGCACCAAAGGTGAGACCTTGGGCTGGTCAGCGCTAGTTGAGCCTTATGTATATACATTGTCTACCCGCTGCATGACCAACTGCACAGTGCTGGTTGTGAAGGGTGATATGCTCCGCAAACTTATGGATAATGACGTTGGTCTAGGCTACGAATTGGTGAATCGCCTGGCCAAAGTTATCTCCCGCCGGCTTACGGAGACGCGGCTCCGCCTCATCAGCGGGCTCGGTCTGATCATGCTGGGTAGGGAGCTGGGGGTATCCGAGTAATTGGCTTTCCAAATCTGGAGCAGAAGCCTTCTCAGCTTTAGGAGAGGACATTGCTGGGACAAGCAAGCCAGTCGAAGGCTTTTGTTGTGAGGGCATAAGGGCAGGAGAATGAAGACACTGGTTTTGGGGTTGGGGAATCCCATTCTTTGCGATGATAGCGTGGGCTTTCGCGTTGTTCAGACGCTTGAGGGTCGCTTTGGTCAAGATGTAGTGGTGATGGAGACGAGCCTCGCCGGGCTGAGCCTGCTTGACTTGCTTGTGGGCTACGACAAGGTGATCCTCATCGATTCTATCCAGACCAAAAGGGGGAAGGTTGGTGAAGTCTATCGCCTGGATACTGGGGACTTTGCCACCACCAAGCACACTGCCTCCCCCCACGATGTGAATCTTGCTACAGCCTTGGAACTGGGAAAGAGGCTGGGGCTGGCCATACCTCGGGAGATAGCCATTTTTGCCATCGAGGTCCAAGATGTGACCACCTTCGGCGAGAGCTGCACCCCCCAGGTGGAGCGGGCGATTCCCAAGGTTGTGGACATGGTGGTCAGCGAGCTTGATCGCCAGTGCTAGCATATCCTGGGCAGGAGCTCCCCAACCAGCATATCGACGATGCGAGACGCCCCAAGGCGAGTCCTCATCACAACCCTACCTGGGTGTTCCTCCCGAACCTCCCCGATAATCGCAGCCTCCGTCCCGTATTTGTTCTGACGCATCCTCTCCACAACCCTCTCGGCATCATCTGGGGCGACAACCGCTACCAGCCGCCCCTCATTGGCCACATGGAGGGGGTCGAAGCCCAGCATTTCACAGGCAGCGCGCACCTCATCCCGCACCGGTATCATATCCTCGTGGATCAGGATGCCAACCTGGGACTGCATGGCAAACTCATTGAGGGTAGAGGCCAGCCCTCCCCTTGTGGGGTCGCGCAGGGAGTGGATTTCGCCCGACGCCTCAAGCATCTCGGCCACCAGTTTATTCAGGGGTGAGCAATCGCTTTTTACCGGGCTGGCAAACTTCAGCCCCTCACGCTCGCTCATTACGGCGATGCCATGATCGCCAATAGGCCCACTTAAGATAACCCTGTCGCCGGCTCTGGCATTGGAGCCGGAGATATGGACTCCATCGGGAACAATGCCCACCCCGGCGGTATTGATGAACAGCTTATCGGCGCTGCCCCGATTTACCACCTTTGTATCCCCGGTGACCACCTTTACCCCGGCCTCCTCCGCCGCCTCTTTGATGGAGGTTACGATCTTTACCAAGTCCGTTAGCAGAAACCCTTCCTCGATAATAAAAGATAGGCTCAAATAGAGCGGAATAGCGCCGCTCATCGAAAGGTCGTTCACCGTGCCGCAAACCGCCAATTTCCCGATATCGCCGCCGGGGAAGAATATCGGGGTCACAATATAGCTGTCGGTGGTGAAGGCCAGGCGACCCTTGGCCTCAAAGATGGCTGAATCGTCCAGTTTGGAAAGCAGCGGATTATCGAAGGCAGGCAGGAAGCCCTTCTCCACAAGGTCATGGCTCAGCCTTCCCCCGCTGCCGTGAGCGAGGAGGATCTTTTCATCCTTAAGCGGTTTCATAGTGAAAGTAGCTGGCGCAGCTCCCCTCCGAGGAGACCATGCACGGCCCCACAGGATGCTCCGGGGTGCAAGAGGTGCGAAAGAGTTTGCAGTCAAGAGGGGTCCTCACCCCTCTAAGGATATCGCCACAGAGGCAACCCTTGTGCTCGAGGGTTGGCCCTGGCTCTATATCAAAGGCGAGCTCGGCGTCAAACCTTTCGTACTCCTTCCTCAACCTTAGGCCGCTCTCAGGCACCATACCGATGCCTCGCCAATTCGCTGGCGATAGCTCGAAGACGGCGTTCATCAGCTCCTGCGCCCTCAAATTCCCCTCAGGCCTCACCCCACGACGGTAGGCGATCTCCACCCTTGGCTCCCCTTTTTCAAGCTGGTCTACCAGCATCTCCACAGACTGCAGGACATCGAGAGGTTCGAACCCCGAGACGACACAAGATATCCCATAATCCCTGGCAGCGAACTCCCAGGGGTGAGAGCCGATGATGGCGCTCACATGCCCGGGGCAAATCAGGCCATCAAGCTTCACCTCGCCGCAGTCCAGCAGAGCCTTGATCACCGGGGGGCAAAGCTTATTCATGGAAAGGACATAATAATTCCTTATCCCCTCCTCCTCAGCCTTGAGTATCGATGCGGCAATGGTTGGGGCTGTCGTTTCAAAACCGATGCCGATGAAAACGACCGCCTTCTCCGGGTTTTCCCGGGCGATCTGGAGGGCATCAAGGGTGGAGTAGACTACCCTCACATCAGCGCTGTCGGCCCTTACTCTCTGCAGGCTGGAGCGGCTGCCGGGGACCTTGAGCATATCACCAAAGGTAGTGATGATCACCCCGGGCTCCCGGGCGAGGGCGATGGCTATATCCAAATCCTGATTGGCGGTGACACAGACGGGACAGCCGGGACCGGAAAGCATCTCTACCGTTTCGGGCAGGAGTTGGCGGATTCCATGCTTCATGATGGCGACGGTGTGCCCGCCGCAGAACTCCATCAATCGAACATGCTTATTCGATCGGCGGTGAATTCTGTTCACCACCGCCCTGGCCAGCTCAGCATCCCGGAACTCATCAATAAACCTCATTCATTCCTCCAGCGAAGCCATCTCCTCAAATAGCTTCAGCGTCTCCTCAGCCTCCTCCTCATCGATGACATTTATAGCGTAGCCGGTGTGAAGGAGCACATAATCGCCAACCCTGGCCTCGGGGGTGAGGATAATGCTGATTTTGCGGCTTATGCCGCCGATCTCCGCCTCCGCCTCGTTTCCCTCTATCGATTTAACCAGCGCCGGTATGGCAAGACACATTCTTCGCCCCTTTTTCGCCCTTTACAAGTCTCTCATTCTCTTCGGTTCACTTTTACCATTCACAGATTGCTCTATTTGCCGCCTGTGCTAGTTCGAAAAAACGAAATAACCGCCTGCCCTAGCGAGATGCCGCCATCGTTGGTGGGCACCAAAGAGTGGGTCAGCACCTCAAAGCCCTCCTTTTCCAGGGCAGCGACGGTCAGCCTGAGGAGCAGCCGATTCTGGAACACGCCGCCACTCAGGGCAACTTTACATAAAGCATTGTCTCTGGCGATTAGTCGGCACATCTCCGCTATCATCCGGGCCACGGTGTGGTGAAACCTGAGCGAAATAATCCCCACGGGGAGACGACCTATATCATAGATAATTGCCTCAAAAAGTTCCTTCAGCTTCACAATCTTTACCCCGTCCTGCTCCACTATGGAGAAGGGATAGGCTTCGGCCTCATCGATTTCGTCAGGTGCCGCCATCTCCAGCTCCACCGCTGCCTGAGCCTCGTAGTCCACTCTCCATCTGATGCCGAGGAGCGCCGACACACCATCGAAAAGCCGCCCGCAACTGGAGGTTAGAGGGCAGTTTATCCCTTTTTCGATCTGCCGCTTCATAATCTCTTTTTCGTAGTGGTCAATATCTTTCAAGAAGGGCAACCCTTCATTAAGCGCACTCTCCCCTAATAAGGTCAAAATGTATGAAAAAGCCATGCGGTAGGGGCGTTCGATGGCGGCGGCGCCTCCGGGCATGGGCACATACTCAAGATGCCCCACACGGCTAAAGCTCTTGTAGTCGGCGACCAGAAACTCCCCTCCCCAGATGGTGCCATCGCTGC
>JACUUT010000005.1 GCA_014859165.1 Dehalococcoidia bacterium | reverse complement strand
TACCGAGGAGAGCAAAGACAACAATAACAAAGCTCACAGAACTTTAAGCCTTCAGCCGCTCCCCATGTCACCCTGAGCGAAGCGAAGGGTCTCTGAGATTCTTCGGTCGCCTTGCGCCCTCAGAATGACACCCGGGCGAACGGTGTCACAGGAGTTTGAGGATGAGCCCCAGGTTCACCATAAATTCGGCAACAGGGAAATTTTCAGGATATGGTAAGGGGGGATCCAGGGGTTGGACGGGGCGCCCGATTAAAGCAGTTACATTCAAAGCGAAGGACACGCCGGAGGCAGCAGCACCGGTGAGGTAGACGGGCACCTCAGGGTCTAATGGGTTATCCGGGTTAGTGTCGTTGTAGAAAGCTATGGTGCGCCCTAGCTCATCGCTAATCCGACTCACGGCATAGTCTTGAGAGACCACCCCCTCCCCAAGAAAGACGCTGCGCATCAGGGTGGGGACATCATCGACAACAATGACCAGCTCCACGCTATTACTCTCACCATTGGCAATAATGGCATCCTTTTTGTTCACCGCCCTCATCAGAGCCAGTGGCTTCAGGTCGATAGCGCGAGGCTTGAGCCCTGCCTCTCGAAGCGCCTCCATAAGGGCATGAAGCGGCTCCTTAGGAACAGCGAGGACGAAGAATCGCATCAGATCGGTTTCCGCAGGTATGGACTGCCAGTGAAGGTAATTATCCGCCTCGGAAACCGCCATGAGCCTCCGAACCTCGCGGGAAATCACCTCCGGCAGCTCTTTTTTGCCTACCTTAGGCACGCTTATTAACCGGGACATCGTCCGCAGCCCGGGGAGGGCACAGACCACCCGCCCCGTGAGTGAATCTCTCCCCTCCAAGGCGTTCTTGATCACCCCTCCCAGCCCTTGAGGATCAACCACATGGCCCATTGCTAGAAACTTGGGATCTAAAGGCACACTGTTCCAAGCCTCGACGGAACCCTTGGTAAAGGTGAGGATCCTCAGGGTGGTGCCCTCGATGCTTAAAGATATGATGCGTTTGTCAGCCAATCCCTATCCCCCTTGCACTATGATTTCAATGGTGAATTCCACATGCCAGGTGTCAGGAGCACTGAGATCAAGGTTAATGTCAGTGATGCGCAGGGTATTGTAGTCTGTCTCGCGCAAATCTTCAAGAAGCCCGAGGAACCTGATTATCCGCAGAAGTGTTCCGCTGGTGTCTATTTCGAAGGTCATAGCGGTATAGCGCGTCTGTCCGATTGTTACCGATTTAGTCTTATACTCGTAGTCGTAGTTCACCCTGGCCTTGACGGCGGCCAGGTGGATAGCGTCGTACACCTCCACGTTATCCACCGTGGTCGGGATCGGGGCTTTGGCCAGTTCGCCCTGGAGGAGGACAAGCTCGGCGGCGAGGCGGTCGATGTCGTAGTTCACACTCATCCGGGCGATGCTTGCCTGCGTTTCCTCGATATCGCTGGCCACAGCAGCCTGGTGGCTCTCCGCCTGGAAGTAGAACACAACGAGCACTATGTTCACCGCTACCAGGGCAACCACACCCAGGATAAGGATGAGCTGGAGCCGGGAAAGCCCCCTCATTGCCCACCCCCACTGCTCAATGTGGAGACGATTTCAAATTCGATACCGGCGCCCGTATCTTCCATCGACTTAATAACGACCGGCACGACGAACCGCCCGGTTTCCTCCAGCGCCCGGGCGTAGTCGTAGACATAAGCGCGCTTGGTCGCCGTGCCCACCAGGGTTAGTGTGGAGCCACTCTGGTCGATCTCCTCTACTGTAATCCGCTTCCCCGGCCTGGCGTCATCGATGTCATAAATTATCTCGGACCACATCACCAGCCCGGCGACAAAGGTCTCGTAATCCTGGTCTATGGTAGCCAGAAGAGCCTGGGCACTGGCAATGGCTGCCCTGAGTTGGTTCGCCTCCGGCCCCTTGGCCATCCACAGAGCCTCCTCCGCCTTTAGCTGAGCAAGCTGTGTTTCGTCAGGGGCGGTCTCAGCATCGATGCCAGCATTCCAATTAACGAGGGGGTATATCAGACAAAGCCCCACGATGACCAGGAGGACAAGGGCGACGCTGAGCTTGGAGACTTTGCGGGGCAAATACTCCGGGGGGAGAAGGTTCAGGTCTATTAACTTCGGTCGGCGCTCTATTCGTTCCTCAGATGCCATCTACCTTCCTTTCGGCCCCGATAAATCGGGGTCGAGCCGAGCCTTCGGCTCCTACAAGGCTAGGCGGACTTTACCACAACAATTGTGAATTGTCAATAGGCTACTCGAGAGGCTATCATTTAGCTGCTGCAATGTTTGCCTTTCTCAATATCCCCTTTAAAGTCCCTTGTTTAACGATTTTGCCAGCATGAACGGGAACAGGAAAGGTTAATTTCTGGCCGTCAATGTACTTTGTCATCTGCACGTGGCTTCCCTTTTGCCGTGTAATTTCAAAGCCTTCCTTTTGCAACGCCTTCACCAATTCCTTTCCTGTTATCCTCGGCAACTTGGGCATCTTAAACTACCATTTTTATCTGTCTCCGCAGTATTTCTCTCAGCTTGATGTTCTCGATTCCTAACTCCTCTATGTGGAGTTCGGCAGCCTCTTTAACGTTTTTAATAGCGTCTTCTACATCATCTCCCTGAGTATAAATATCCAATTCTGGGCAGTAGACTGTATAGCCACCCTCCTCCTCTTCTATCAATTCAGCAGTAATAGTAATACGCTTCATTTCTCCTCCTTATCCATTCACATTACCTCTCCCCATTGTTTCTGTCATTGCGAGGGGCTCAGCCCCGAAGCAATCCCAATGGTAATGAGATTGCCACGCGGAGTTCACCCTGACCTTGAGCGAAGCGAAAGGGAAGGGTCTCGAGATTCTTCCCCCGACTTGTCGGGGTCAGAATGACAGAAAGCCAAAGCTCTGAGTCCTGACGACAGGAAGGAAGTGAAGAGGAAGGGCTCGCAATGACGTTTGTGTCATTGCGAGGAGCGCCAGCGACGAAGCAATGTTATCTCCTCTTAATATAAATTGAATCAGGGCTTTAGCTTTAGGGGAATTTACCATAACAGTGGGGAAAAGTCAAGCAAGCGACCTGGGTGAGGCTGGCTCTCTGTTACTCAAAGGTGTAGGTGACAATTTGCACCGGGTTCGTTCCGATTATATGGCTTACGACCGTAGTCTCTCTACCGTCCGCATCTTGAGCTGTGGCGGTAGCCTTATAAATTGCACAGGTTCCAGACCAGGCTAAATAGATGTCCATCTCCTTCGTCCTCATCCAGGCGAAAGTCCAGTCGAGAACCCCTGTCGGAGTATATTCAAAGCTTAGAGTTGGTGGGGAAGGGAAATCGTCGAACTTGGGTTGGGGCACACCAAAATCCCAGCGCAAGACTGTACCGCCATACGTGTTGGCGATGAAGGGATCCTCACCGCCGGAGCCGATGATAATCTCAGGCTCGGCAATAACCTCCTTACCAATGGAGTGGAGAGCAACAGTGGTGCCGTCAAACCCCCGGGTGCAGTATTTGAACTTTGTGGGTGTCGTTTGCGTATATTGGATCAGCTCACCTTCAATCCATATCACACCTTCCCTGGGGAAGAAGGCAGTGCTAGCCACCTCGATGGTTGTATCAGTATCATCGATGTTTTGGCTTAGCGTGGTTTTCAGGTTGCTGGAACCGGTGACATAGCTAAAGCCAGCAGGCAGCCAGGCTGCTATTCTATCTACCTGCAGTACAAATGTTCCATTATAAGTAATACCGACTTCGTAAGTGCCATTCCCTGGGGCATGCACCACCGCCACAAAGTCCTCGTGAGGTGTTGTGCCTCTTGCCTCGGTCTCAAAGCCATGAAGCAGCCAGTCCATTTCTATGGTAACGGCTACTTTGTTGCCATTTACATCTATGTAGTAGGGGTAGCTTTCAGGTACCGTGCCATTCTGTATTTTGTATGCCGCATCCTCTATCCCGGCATCGGCGGCATAAAAGCTTTGCATCCTGTTCTCGTGAGAATGAGAAGAGGTGAGAGCGGTGTTCATAAGGAGTAGCAATGGTCCAAGGATAAGGCCGCCCAGAATTACCAGGACTAACACCCAAATCAGCACATACCCGGCCTCATTTTTCCTGAGTTTAAACTTTTTCATAAAGCTTCTCATCATGGGACCCCCTTAGCTAGGGAAAAGGTCTGGTTTCAACCTTATATGTTCTGGTGGCGCTCCGGTCCCCAACCTTGGCCTGTATCTCCAGTGTCAGCACTCTGCCATCAAAGCTACACATAGGCTTGCCTGGAACAATATACCGAGCGACAACAATGTTCTCTGGGATGCTACCGTTAATGGAATAGCTCCGCATGAGCTCGCCAGTGTCTTTCAGGGTGTAGACCACTTGGTGCGTATCATTCTCCCAGCCAACCCATTTCAGGGTAGGGAACCCCTCAGTTATTGAAACCTCTTGAGCCTGCACAGTATCGTGGCTGATCCAGTAACCGGCGTTCTGCACGTTGGTATAAGCAAGCGCAGAATCGCTACTGAAGGCATTCACCTTAATCAACTGAACGATACCAGTTGCAACAGCAGACACAATCATACCGCCGACAATCATAGCTACCACTAGCTCTATTAGCGTGAAACCCTTTTGTTTCAAAGGCTTGTCACTCATCGGTCCACCTTATAGCTTTCGGTGGTGAGCACTGGCTCATCATGGAAGTAAACGCTGACCGTTATCAACTGCATGCCCTGGTCACTGTCAGGAGGTATCGTTAAAGGGACATGTGTTACCGGGTCGATGGGCACAACGATAAGGGTCATAGTGTATTGGTCACGGAAGACATCAGGAATACGGGCAGTCGCATTCCCGTAATCTGGAGGAGCGCTTGTTACCCAGTAAACGTAAGCATGATTCTTAATGTACTCCAGCTCGGTTCTGGTCAGGCTCTCAGCGGTAGTTCGCTTATTGACGATAGTTGTAGCTGTGAGGCTGGTATTCAAAGCCGTAAAGAAGCTAGTCATTACTAACGCTATAAGAGCTATACCGATCACCACCTCGATTAGTGTTTGCCCCTTTTGATTCATCTCGCTAACGTCCACCAATCTGTCCGGCTAAGTTGTATATCGGCGAGATCATGGAAATGGCGATAAGAGCCACAATGCCCCCCACAACGATAACCAGTGCTGGCGCGAGCATCCCTGTTGCCCTGGAGATAGCCTTGTCAGTCTCCGACTCATAGAAGTCAGCCACCGTCTCCAGGTTAGCCTCCAGCCTGCCGCTTTGCTCGCCAACAGCGACCACCTGGGTAAGCATTGGGGGAAATATCGGATAATCCATCATCGCCTTGGAAAACAATTGCCCACTATGGACATCGGAACGCACATTGGAGAGTGCCTCCTTAAAAGTGTGATTGTCGGTTGTTTCAATCACCAGGTCCAGGGCTTCTCTCAAGGTGATACCGCCACCGATCAAAGTGGCAAGGTTCCTCGCCATCCGTGACATTGTCCCTCTAATGATGACATCTTTAATCATCGGGATCTTCAGCACCAGCGAGTCCTTGGTTCTCTTCCCATGCGGGGTCTTAAGATACCACATGACACCGCCGATGACAACGATCACTCCCACAATTATCCATATAATGTTAGCACTAAAAAAGTCACCAACGGCTACAATTATCCTGGTAACTATAGGTAGCTGCCCACCGCCAACCTCTACGAACAGACCCTCTATTGCCGGGACAACGAAGGTCATCAAGACAACCACCGCCAAAATGGCGATGACAAGCACAAAGGCGGGATAAGCCATCGCCCCCCTAACCTTGCTCATAATAGCAGCCTCTTTCGACATCTGGACGGTTATCTGCCGTAGCATTTGCTCCAGGTTGCCGATCTCCTCACACACCCTTGCCAGGCGAATATAAAAGGGAGAAAACACCGCTGGGTGTTTGGCACAGGCCTCGGAGTAGGAGCTCCCCGTCTCCACGGATACCAAAAGATCGCGAACCAACTTCTTCATGCTAGCCTTTGAAGTCCGCTCATAGAGCATAGTTATTGCGGGGAGAATGCCAATGCCAGAGCCAAGTAGGGTGGATAAATCTCGACTGAAGTTGATCACATCATCGCGCTTCACCCCGAAGATGGTGGGAAAGATTTGGCGCACCGAGGGATAGGTTTTCTTCTTCTTCAGGCTAAGGACGGTCATGTCAGACTGCCACAGTAGCTCCTCTGCCCTTTGCTCCGAATCGGCCTCCAGAGTCCCTGTGACCACAGCCCCGCCTGCTCTATAAGCAACATACTGATACTGCATCAGCGTCTTCACCCCCTTGTCATTCTGAGCCGAAGCCCTGAGCGTAGCGAAGGGGCAGCGAAGAATCTCTAATCTTCTTTAGACCCTTCCCCCGATAAATCGGGGTCAGGGTGACATTCCGATTTTATCAAAAGAACAAAAATGGTTTGGGCCACCAAACCGAGCATCATTTTTTATATTATAGCATACTTTTTTATATTTTTCCATACTTTTTTACCCTTCCAACCACTTGGTGTTGACCGGACAAATTACCTGGTCAGCCATTTATGCACCTTCTTCCTCAACTTGCTTCTTCAAAACCTCCAGCAATGAATTAGCGAACTGCTTATCAAACCCAGCCTTCATAAGAGCCTCAACCACCCTATCAGCTACCCTATCAGCCAACAAGGCAGCCACCTTCTCCATAGCCAAATCTGCGACAGTATCTGGTAACCCCTTTTCAGCCATCACTCACCGCCTTCTCCAGTTTACCGAGAGCAAGGGTTCAGGAAGGGTTGCAAAAATTAACCGATGGTGAAGACATGGCGCGCCACTTCGCCAGGGGTGGTCTTCCCCTCCTTGGCCTTCATCATGCCATCACACCGCATGGTGATCATCCCGTCTTTCAGTGCCTGGGCTTTAATCTCAGGGGCACTTGCCTGTCGACTCACCAAGCTCCTTATCTGATCCGACACGGGCAGGACCTCAAACACCCCTATTCGCCCTAGAAAGCCGGTAAAGGAGCAGAAATTGCAACCGGTGCCATAATAGAACTCACGTTTTTCCTCCCCCATCTCCTTCTGGTAAGCCGCTATTTCGGGGGGGGATGCCTCCCTAAGCTCCTGACAATAGGGACAAACCTTCCTCACCAGACGCTGCGATGCCGCAGCAACGACCGCTGAGGTAACAAGGAAGGGCTCCACACCCAGATCCACCAAGCGGACCAATGCCCCTACAGCATCATTGGCGTGGATCGATGTTAGCACCAGGTGTCCCGTCAGTGCAGCGGTTATCGCTGTCTGGGCTGTCTCAGCATCGCGGATCTCACCGACAAGGATGACATCCGGGTCAAGGCGCATGATCGCCCGTAGCCCGGTAGCAAAGGTAACATCTGCCGCTCGATTAACCTGAATCTGGCGAATCCCTTGGAATTGATATTCGATGGGATCCTCAACGGTCATGATGTTGAGCTCTTCAGCATTTAGTTGACTCACCGAGGCATATAGGGTGGTGGTCTTTCCCGAGCCGGTAGGCCCGCTAATCAGGACCATGCCAAATGGAGAGGAGATACATCTTTCATAGATCTCCCTGATATTTGGTGATATCCCTAGCTCTAAGAGCTGGAACAGGTTAAAGGACTTGTCCAGCACCCTCAGCACCACCATCTCCCCATAACTGGTGCCTACGGTGGCAACGCGGAAATCTATCTCTCTATCAGCAACTGTAGCGCTAAACTGACCATCCTGGGCCCGCCTGCGTTCCGCGATGTTCATATTAGCCATTACCTTGATTCTGGTAACAATTGCCGGGTGAACCTCTTCAGGCAAGGAAACGGTGTCATGCAGCACACCATCGATCCGATAACGGATCTGGAGTCCCCTCTCGTCAGGCACGATATGGATATCTGATGCCCGTTCCTTTACCGCCTGGGCGAGGAGCAAGTCCACCGCTCTAACTATAGGGGCCTGGCCGATGGCGTCAATGGTGAGCAGGGGATCAGTCAATGCCCTCGCCTGAGCCGTGCCTAACATCTGCTTGAGCTCTTTCTCGATCTCGGTGGTTAACTTATAATGTGTATTTATGGCATCGCGGATGCCACTCCGAAGCGGGATAACCGGCTTGATCCGCTTTTTGGTCAATACGGCAAGGGTATCGATCAGTTGAAGGTCATCAGGGTCCTCCATAGCCACCGTCAGGGTATCACCATCCAAACTTAAAGGCAAAACATTATACTCCCGGGCCATCTGCTCTGAAACTAGCGCTAGAGCAGCAGGCTGAACCTGTGTCTGCTTCAGATCTACGGTAGGAACATTGAGTTGGAAGCTGAGGACAGTGGCCAGGGTCTCCTGACTGATGAGGCGTTGCTCTAGAAGAACCTGTCTTAAATCCTTTCTAGATTGCCTGGAGGTCTCACGAGCGGCTTCAAGCTGCTCCGGAGTGATAAAAGCACCCTCCACCAGGAGTTGGTCTATCTGTTTCCTCCCTCCCGGTTGCATCAGCTTTCGCTCAGCCATCGCCACCTACTCTCTTTCACTCTAGATACCACTACAATTTCGATGCTTAACTTTAACATCAAATATTTACGACTATCATCTATCGAAGTATATTCAATCACATTTGGGGGGAAATGTCAAATATTGGGCTTTCTCGAAGATGTCTATAGCAGGCATCAAGATAGGCTAGGGGCTTCGCTCACCTCGGCGGGGCCAAAGCCAGAAGACGACGAGCACTCCAAGTCCAACGCCGGCGATGACGGCACCAACCCAACCCAGTAAACATAGCACGGTAACGATGATTCCGGCTATAAGCACACCCAAACAAATTGGCAGCAGGGCATCCCTGAATCTCATTCCAAGCAAGAAAGCAGCTATTGAGCCTGTCCAGGCACCCGTTAACGGCAAGGGGATGGCAACGAAAAGCACAAGCCCAAGTCGTCCATATCTTTCTATGAACTCTGCTCGCCGCCTCGTCAGGTTGAGAAATTTCTCCACTAACTCCCCGATGAGGCCCATCCTGGTTGAGAGTCGCCTCAGACGTTCCAGAAAGAGGAAAAGGAAAGGGACGGGAACAAGGTTGCCAACAAAGGCGATGGGCAGGGCAAAATACCATGGCATGTGGAAGACAGGTATAGCTACTAACAACGCACCCCTGAGCTCCGACACGGGGAGCATGGAGATGATGAGCACAATAAGCGGTTCTGAAACCCCTAGATTTACTAAATCCTGATACACGGTAGACTCTTGGACACAATACCAATAGGGAAAAACCTTGTCAAGCTAACCCTCATCAGTTTCCCACCCTTCCTTTAGGAAGGGTGCGTTCACGAAGTAGTTACAAGGTTCGCACGGTATGATATAATTAAGAGGGAGGAGACATGAACGGCAATCTTATCACCGCCCTGCGTCAGAATCATGCCCTGGAGCACGCCACGGTTTCCCTTTTGACAAGGAAAGTTGGCTTAAACGTTAGGATGGTGGGGAGGACCACTATCGACGGCTTTTATATTTATGGGAATGTTCCGACTGAGGCTATTCAGGAAGCGGCCGCAGAGGGGTTGGCTTGCTTGCAGAGGGGCGAGAGCGAGCTTGCGGTGTCACCGTTCTGCGGCACAAACATTGTTGTAGCGGGGATGATGGCTGGGATAGCCAGCCTTATTGCACTAGGGGGTAAAGATCGGAGGGGGCGGCTTCCTCTAGCCATCCTCGCAGCGACATGGGCAATTATCGCATCTCAGCCCGTAGGCAGAGCTGTCCAGAGGTACCTGACCACCTCGTCAAGCCTTTCTGATGTAACCATTAAGCGAATCACCCGCCGTAGTGTCGGCACTCGGATCCTCCATAAGATAGAAACCGCTCGGGAGTGAGACTTTGTTGATCGATGCCTCCAGTAGACTATTTTAAAAGGTGTCCCTGTAGCTCAGTGGATAGAGCAACTGCCTTCTAAGCAGTGGGTCGTGGGTTCGAATCCCACCAGGGACGCCAAATAGCTGAGTGACAAATTGCCTCGGCTTAAATCGTAAGGTTTGAAAGAACTGCTTCAGCAACCTATCAAGCGCCTGCCTCTCTAGGTTTAAGCTTCGCGCCCTCTGAGCCAGCGCTTAATCTCATCTAAGCCAGGCGGAGCAATGTAGAAAACCTGTATATCCGATGGAAATTGAACCTGATGCCCTTCCCTCATCAGCAATATTCCGGTTTCGCCACTTTTCAAGGTTTCGTCTATCTGCTTGGCGATGTGGTCGTTTCTTCTTTTCCGGGCTTCTTCATAGGATTCGTAGAGCTTAGCAAATACTTTCTGGCTCTGTAGACCGACTGCTAAGCATTTACTCCAATCCATAAACTCAATTAGTAACTCGCTATCCTCGATTGGCAGAAGCACAGCCCCTTTGTCCAGTCTGGTCTTAATAATTTGGTAGCTTCCGGTATTTAGTTCCTCGATGGCTTTGGCCCCCGCTTCGCCGCCGTCGGGTATCAATTCATGATATACCTTGTTAACTTCAGCGAGCTTCACTTCCAGATTTGCTATCTGAGCCTGGACTTGATCCCAGTACCTTTTAACCAGTTCTAGGAAATCGGCCTGAGGTTCTCTGGGGGTGAAAATAAGGGGCACGAAAAATAGCTTTCTGCCTGCCCTAAACTCCTCAGCCGAGGGTTTCCCCATTTCACCCAGTTGTTCTGACATGAAGGCCTATGCCTCATGAGCGGCTGGCAAGTGAGACTTAATTGCCCCCTTTTTGCTCCCCTTTGCCCTTGAGGAATCGCTCTATCTCCCTGAGAAGATCCTCAGTCCTGTATTCCTGTTGCATTTCCTCTGCGCTTGTCTGTTCGGCTAATCGCTCAAAATAATCGATCAGCCCCCCTGCCTCCTCCTCAGAGAACATCCTGAGCTGAGCGATCCTTTCCTCTATTTCCGCGTCTCTTTCCCTGGCCCAGTTATCGATATCAGTCATGTCGATTTCCAAACCCGTCATTTGGGCGAGCACCTGGAGAACAGCTTTAGAGGACTTGGGATTTGAAAACTGGACGGTGTAAATTGGCAATTCACTCAATAGACAAATGCCATCCATATTCCTTTCTTTAGCAGCCCCCAATAAGAGCCCGTTCAGGCCAGTAATACTGCCTTGTCGGAGCAGGGTTACATCATATCTTTCGAGTTCCTTGCTCAATTTGGGCTTTGTCGCCACCGCTAACACCTTCGGTCTTTTAGTGTGGTAGATATGAGTGGGGGCAGCGGCAAAGGTATATAACCTTTTCACCTTAAATTTTTGTGCCACATCTATAATCAGGTTCGCAAGCCTATACCCATTTATAAGGGGCTGAGCCTCTCCCATGAAGAGTATCAAGTCGTTTCCCCCACCGCTTTCCCAGATATAGAATCTGCTCTGCGGAAATTCTACATCTTTTACTATATTGTCCTCGATAAAAACGCCACCCAGGTCGAAGAAATCATCGGGTTTGATACTGCCAATTTCCTGAGCGTCCAATTTCTCCCTCAAATACTGAGCAGCGATGATGGCCACACCCCCCATACCAGGCCATGCTGCCACCATGAAGGGGTCTTTAAGTTTGGGCTCTCTATAAAGTGTGATCGCTTCCATTTTTCAAAAATGTTGCCTAACCACTCTATTGCTACTATACTCCAAAATGGCAAGTTTTTCTAGAGGGAAATGGCTGCAGATATAAGGGCAATAAGTGAGGCAACAGACAAAATCACATTGATTTTGTCGCCTTATCAGCTCACAGCATGGGGAAGTAGTTCAATCTGACGAAGGCGAAGTTTTGCTCGACTTTCTCTCTGCCTTTTATAATTGATCCGAATTCGGTGCTGTGACCGGGGAGCAAATATTCAATATCCAGTTCGGACAGCCTTTCAATGCTCCGCTTAAGAAGCTTGCCGTCGCCTCCAGGAACATCCGTCCTGCCCACCGCGCCATAAAATAATACATCCCCCGTTATCAGCACCCCGACTTGTCGGGGCCAGTAAATGCTTATCGAGCCGGGAGAGTGACCCGGGGTGTGAAGAATCTTGAGACTTATCTTGTTCTCCTTGCCCAGATTTAGATCGCCCTCTCGGAGATAGAAATCGGGTTCAAAACCTGTTTCCTTTCCCAGAAATCTGGCCATGAGTGCCCCCATCATTGCCAGATGTTCCATCTCCTCCTCATGGATGGTGATGAGGGCCTGCTTTGCTTTACCCGTTCCCATCTTCGCCCTGCTCCTCTCCACCAGAGCCTGATTTGCCTCGCAGTGATCGGGGTGAGAATGAGTATTGATTATCAAGCCGATATCCTCGGGTTTAAGGTTGTCTCTTTCCATATCGCTGAGCAAGTGTTCCAAACAGCGCTCATTAAGCTCATTGACCACATGTCCCGGATCTATAATGACATGGGGTCGATCGCCGCGCAGGGCATTGGCAAAAAGATAGCTATTTGAGTTATTGCCCCTTCCTGGCCAGATGTAGCAGTATAAATTTTCCAAGAGCTTCATCTTTTCAGCCTCCGGGGGGAAGTATTACGGATTTTTGAGCACCTTATCGTGATCACCGATATTGCGTAGGATCAAAGTGTTATCTCTTAGTTCAAATGATAAACGGATCGATTTGCTAGCCCTAGCTTCCCATATGCCTCGTGTGCCTTCTATTTTCCTGACCTGAAGGCTCGGGTGTCCTAAATTGCTGACCAAAAAAGAAAGGGCCTTATCGGCCGCTTTCTTCTCTTCGTCAGTCAATTTCTTATATGCCTCTTTGAATCGATCTGTTCGGGCTACCTTCATCCTGAGTTTCTATGACTTAAGTTCCGCAATCAGCTCATCTACCGAATCAAAAGTCTTCAGCCGCCCAGCTCGTATATCCTCGTTTGCCTCGCACTCACCCTCCTGCCATTCCCTCGTCCAAAAGTAAGTCTGGCTTTTGTCTATAAGCTTCTTCACAATTAGGTTTATGGTTGCACCCTCAATAAAAAATTGGATGTAGTCTCCCTCCTCGATGTGAGCAGCGTTACGCAAAGATGCCGGCAATGTGATCTGACCGCGGCGTGCTACCTTGACAGTTTCGATCTTCATTAACAATCCTTCTTAGTTTTTTGGGGATTACATGAAAATCCTATATTCCAATTTTCCGTTTTTCCACCTTTAATCATATATTAACCGCATAATCCGCATTTTGTCAATACCCCTTGACAAACTATACTTTCGCGCATGCTTAATCAAGTTTGGGGGCTTTTTATTGGCAGGCTTAGGCTCTATAATATAGCTACTAGCAGGAAGCAAGAATACTTACCAGATGAGGACTGTTGTGGGGGAGTTAAAGAGCGCCTTTGAGAAGGCATGGGAAAAGGCCCAGAAGCTGGGCAAGCTTTCCTCCCAGGAGATAAGGGAGCAGAAGGAGGAGGAATATGCCCCCATTGGGAGAGCAATCGCCGAGCGATACCTCGGGCATGGCCAAAATCGGATCATTAAGGAGGAGGTCAATAGATATAGTGGCGATGAAAAGGGCATAGTGATCAGAGCTGCACTTTCGAGACTGGTGGAGGCAATTGGATTAGAAAGTGATGAAGTAACGGAAAAGGCAATGGAAGGGATGCTCACCTTGAGGGGGAAGGGAAAAATCGGGGAGATAAATGAAAGGATAAGGAGCATCTTTAGGGAGTATCGAGAGGCGGAAAGGCAAAAATACGAGGTGGAAAAGGGGCACATAGAGAGCGGGGAAAGGGAATTACTTCATCAATTAAGGATCTCAGGAAGCGCTGTTGGGGAGATCAACCCGAAGGCTAGCGAAACCTGGGGAAGGATTTCACAGGAGCTTTACCCTCCATTCAACGAAAGACTGGAGGAGCTCAAGCGAGAAATGCTAAATTTGGCGGAGGAGAGCTAATGGGAGGGAAAGTGTTTATTTTGTCACCCTGACCTTGAGCGAAGTGAAAGGGAAGGGTCTAGATTCTTCGCTTCGCTCAGAATGACAGATAGACATTGCTAAACGACCTTGGGAGGGAAAGTTGACAATTTATGAAGTGACGCCATAAGATTGGTGGCGAAAGGGGGATGAATATGGCAATGGCATTAGAAGGGATCAGGGTCATCGACCTCACTCGCTTGGCACCGGGACCCTATTGCACCATGTTCCTTGCCGATCTGGGGGCAGATGTGATCAAGATCGAGCCTGGCGGAGGGCGCGCTGCGATAGCGCTTTTCCCCCAGACCGCCGTGGAAGGGGAGAGAATGAGGGCCTATAATGCCGAGGGTCGTAACAAGCGGAGCATTGTTATGAACCTGAAGATGAGGGAAGCCCGGGAGGTCTTTTATAAGCTCGCCGCGAAGGCGGACGTCATTATCGAGGAGTTCAGGCCGGGGGTGGTGAAACGCCTCGGTGTGGATTACGAAACCATAAGGAAGATAAACCCCAGGATAGTCTATTGTTCCCTTACCGGCTATGGGCAGGATGGCCCCTATGAGCAAGTTGCCGGGCATGACATTAACTACATCTCGACAGGTGGTGCCCAAGGCATTATTGGCGAAAGGGGCCGCCGCCCTACAGTAATAGCCAATCTAATCGCCGACTATGCGGCGGGTGGCATGCACGCCGCCATCGGGATCCTGGCCGCCCTTCTGGCAAGGGAGCGAACGGGCAAAGGGCAGCATGTGGACATCGCAATGATGGATGGCGTCGTTTCGCTAATGCATGCTGAAGCGGCGAGCTACCTCGCAACGGGAAGGGTGCCTGTCACGGGAGACGTGCTCTTTTTTGGGGGAGCACCTCACTATAATATCTATGAAACGAAGGATGGTAAGTATATTAGCATCGGCGCCTTGGAGCCCTGGTTCTATGAAAACCTCTGTAAGGTGCTTGGCAGAGAGGATTTCATCGCCCACGAATTTACCGGGGGCGAAAAATGGGAGGAGATAGCCTCCTGTTTTCGCGAGATTTTCCTCACCAAGACGAGGGACGAATGGGTGAATTTGCTGAGGGAAACGGACACCTGTGTGGCTCCCGTCTACTCGTTGGACGAGGTTTTCTCCGACCCTCAGGTAATCCATCGGAAGATGGTGGTGGAGATTGACCACCCCACCCTGGGAAAGGTTAAGCAGGTGGGAATCTCCATCAAGCTTTCGGAGACACCGGGAGCGATAAGAAGTATAGCACCTCGGCCGGGTGAGCACACCGAGGACATCCTAAAGGACATAGGCTACACCCAGGAAGGCATTGAGGATTTGCGGAAATCTGGGGCCATAGCATAGATTCAAGCGGAGGTCATGTGCTGAATTTTTTCTGGAGAACAAGGGCCACCGCCCCCAATGCCCCGGCATCGGCCCCCAGCCGTGCCAATTCAATGCGAACCGCCCTGGCTGGTAACTCAAAGGCTCGCTCACTAACCACCTTAAGGGCAGGGTCTAAAAGTAGGGGGCCCATTTGGGATAAACCGCCCCCGATCAGGATAAGCTGGGGGTTGAAGATATTGACCAGGTTGACCAGTCCTACCCCCAGATAGTGGGCAGTGCGCCAAATCAAGTCCCTAGCCAGGTTATCGCCCACCTGAGCCGCCAGGAAAACGCTCTCCGCGCTAACCCTCCCCAGGTCCCCTCCGGCAAAGCTCGGGATGGTGGTTTGAGCACCGGACTCGATCCTCCTCATTGCCTCCCTCGCTAAGGCTGTCCCGGAGGCAAAGGTCTCCCAGCAGCCAATGTTGCCACACTTGCAAATGGGGCCATTAACATCGATGGTCATATGCCCGATCTCGCCGGCGCTGCCCGATGCGCCGTGGTAAAGCTGGCCACCGATTATTACCCCACCACCAATCCCCGTGCCCACACTCACATAGACGAGATTTTCGACGCCCACCCCGGCGCCAAAAAAGTGTTCCCCTAAGACGGCGGCAGTGGCATCGTTTTCTAGATAGGTGGGAAGGCCGAATTCTCGCTGGATAATGTCCTTAAGGGGGATGTTATGCCATTCCGGCAAGTTTGGGGAGAAAGTAATAATACCAGTCGACGCCTCGCAGGTGCCAGCAGCGCCGATCCCGATGCCCGCAATGTCCGCACCTGATGCCACTTGCTTGATGGACTTGATGATTCGCTTGATAACCGCTTCGGGTCCCTCATGAGCAAGGGTATCTCTCCAGTCTCGCCCCTCGATGTTGCCTCTGGAGTCCGCCAATATAACATTTATCTTCGAGCCCCCTAAATCTACGCCCACAATCATCTGCTTAATCACAGCGTCCATAGAATATAGTATAATGGGTAGTAGGTCAATCTTCGAGAGGGAGCGTTAATCCATAGTCAGTGAACAACGAGATTGCTTCGTCGCTTGCGCTCCTCGCAAAGACGGCTCATTGTCATTGCGAGCGAAGCAATCTCAGGAGAGTGAGGCTATGCCCAGGACAAAACTTCTCGCCATCGCCGGCAGCCCGCGGCGTGGCGTCAACACCGATCTATTGCTCCAGGAATTGAGCCGAGGGGCAGAAAGCGAAGGTGCTGAGGTGAAAACCATTCTCCTCAACGAGCTTGCTATCGCCCCCTGTCGGCACTGCGACTGCTGCCTGGAAACAGGAAGGTGCGCTATTGAGGATGATATGCAATGGCTCCATAGCGAGCTGAGGGGGACAGATCGCCTGGTTTTAGCCTCCCCGATCTTCTTCATGGGGGTGACCGCCCAGACGAAGGCGATGATCGACCGCTGCCAGGCGCTTTGGGTGCTGAAATATGTGCTCAAGCTCCCGATCGCCACTAACGGGGGGGGAGAGAGAAGAGGGCTATTTATCTCCGTGGGCGGTAGGAGGGTCGCCAATCTTTTTCAACCTGCCATAGCCACGGTGAAGAGCTTCTTCAAGACCCTCGATGTCACCTATGCCGGCGCTCTTCTTTTCCATGGCATAGAGGGAAAGGGGGCCATTCTAGAGCATCCCACAGCTCTCAGGGAGGCTTTCTTGGCGGGGCAAAGGCTGGCTCAGGACTAAAGGATTTCTTTCTCACTCAGCTCGATGGCGCGCTGAAGCTGAGCCTCAATCTGCGGTGGCAGCCCCTCGATGTCCACGCTCAAGAATCCCCGAACGATGACCGCCACAGCCTGGGAGCGGGAGAGGCCCCGCGCCATGAGATACTCCACCTCCTCCTCAGCGATCTTGCCCACCGCAGCCTCATGGGATAGGTCCACACCAGCCACCTGACCATCGAGCTCCGGGATGGCGCGAATGTTTCCCTCCTCTGACAGGATCAACCCCCGGCATTCCAGATGCCCCTTGACATCGGCGACCTGACCTACCAGGTGACCACGGGCGATGATGCTCCCCCCTGTGGTGATCGCACGGGAGATAATCTCAGCCCTCGCCCCCCTTGCCGCAAGGATCGCCCGTGAGCCGACATCCATTTTGGAGCCCGATGTGGCAACAAGAACATTGTTGAAGCGGACAAGGGCGTTCTCCCCGACACAGCGCACCGTGGGGTACATTTGGAGGGTGCGCACTGGCTTCAGGCAAATATAGTTGCTCAAGAATACGCCCCCCTCCTCGATGACCACCCCGGTGCGCGGGCGCACCGCCATCTTTGGGGCCCAATTGTGAATCATGGTGAAGGTCACCTTCGCCCCCTTTTTGATATAGAACTCGGAGACCCCGATATGCAGGCCCTCGGTCACTATTGGTGCTATAGTGCAGCCGGTGATGATATGAAGCTCCGAGCCCTCCTCGGCGATGATCAGGTTATGCACATTTTGGGCCAAACCATGCCGGCCGATATAAAGGCACGCTTGAACGGGCTGGGTTGCCTTCACCCCGGGAAGGGCCCTGATAAAGTAGCCATAATTTTGATGGCGCTCCGCCTCGGCAGTGAATTTATCGGCATCGACGGCTACCGCCTGCCACCAGTAATCCGAGAGCCAGGGGTATTTCTCCAGCGCCCCTGTACTAGCCATCACCTCCAGCCCCTCCTCGGCGGCTTTGCAATGAACCACCGAGTGATCGATCTGGAGGAAGGTGCCAGAACGCTGAGAGGAGCTATCCAAAACCACCCCGGCCTCCAGCATGCGCCCTTTGTCATCCGAGGGAAGCCGAGAGGGGTCCTCCTCATAGGGGTGCTCCTCTGCTGTCTGAGAGTAGGTCTCCAGATCGACCTCATCAGCCTGTTTTCGAACTACTTTTGACATACTGCGCACCCCTCATAGCCATGGCTCTTTATACTCGCCAGAAGCTCCCTGGCATTCCCTTGACACCAAAGCGAGCCATCGAGAAGCACATAAGCCTTATCAGCATTTACATAATCGAGGATATGACCGGTGTGGGTGATGATCAAACCGGCATGGGTTCTGGTGCGCATCCGCTCCTTTTGCAGGAGCTCGTTGATCATCTCACCGACCAGGGCGATGTTCACCAGATCGACCCCGGAATCGGGCTCATCGAGGAGGACAAGCTCCGGGCTCTGGGCCAATAGTTGTAAAAGCTCCGAGCGCTTGATCTCCCCGCCGGAAAAACCGTAATTTATCTCGCGATCCAAAAGCTCCCCCAGGTTCAACCTGATCGCCATTTCATCGATAACGGGGCCATCTTCCCTTTCCCCCATGCATGCCCTCACCATCTCCCTGGCCTTCACCCCGCGCACCACAGGGGGGCGCTGAAAGGCAATCCCCATGCCCAACCTTGCCCGTTCATCCACAGGCAAGCGGGTTATGTCCTCTCCCTTGAAAAGGATGCACCCCTTGGTCACCTGGTAGCGTGGGAAGCCCATGATCGCCATGAGCAGTGTGGTCTTGCCGCTGCCGTTAGGGCCAAAGAGGGCGTGGGTCTCTCCAACGCCGATGTTCAAGCTAACGCTGTGAATTATCTCCTTGCCACCAACCTCTACCGTCAAGCCTTCCACCCGTAACATACGCCTACCTCCAATGGGAATTCACACCCTTCATTTTATGCTGTTTTCGGTTTTTCCGCAAGGACATGACAAAAAGCGATGAGCTCAGGGTGTTGCTCTTCTATCTGAGTGAGATCAGGACAAACCGACTAATACCGAAGGGTTGCTACTCTCCGATATATAGGCTAAAATGGTAAATTAGTCTTGCAGGGGGCAAAATGCCAGGGATTGCCAGGGATATCACCGAGCTTGTAGGAAATACCCCTCTTGTTAGGCTGAATAGGATAAACCAAGGTTTGGGTGCCGAGGTAGTGGCGAAACTGGAGACCTTCAATCCCTGCGCCAGCGTCAAGGACAGGATCGGCGTCTCGATGATCGAGGCCGGTGAGGAGGCGGGGGCGCTTAAAGAGGGCACCGTGGTCATCGAGCCCACCAGTGGCAGTACCGGGATTGCCCTGGCCTTTGTCTGCGCTGTAAAGGGCTATCGATTGATCCTCACCATGCCCGATACGATGTCTCTGGAGCGGAGGAGGCTCCTTAAAGCCTTTGGCGCCGAGGTGGTCCTGACCCCGGGGGTGGAGGGTATGATGGGTGCGGTAAAGGAGGCGGAGAGATTGGTTAAAAGCATCCCCAATTCCTTTATGCCCCAGCAGTTTAAGAACTCGGCCAATCCTAAGGTTCATCGTCAGACCACCGCCGAGGAGATCTGGAGGGATACAAATGGGAGGGTGGACATTTTGGTTAGCGGCGTGGGCACTGGAGGGACGATTACCGGGGTAGCCGAGGCGATCAAGAAGAGAAAGCAAAGCTTTCGGGCGATTGCAGTGGAACCGGCGGCATCACCAGTTCTCTCCGGGGGGAAAGCTGGCCTTCATGAGATTCAAGGTATCGGCGCTGGATTTATCCCCGATGTGCTCCGGATGGAGCTCATCGATGAAATCATTGCCGTTACCGATGAGGATGCCGCAGTAATGGCGCGGAGATTGGCGAAGGAGGAGGGGATACTGGCGGGTATCTCATCGGGGGCGGCAACATGGGCGGCAATAGAGGTGGCAAGAAGAGTGGAAAGCAGAGATAAGCTTATCGTGGTGATCCTGCCCGACAGCGGGGAGCGCTATCTGAGCACCTGGCTTTTCGGAGGTAATGAAGGTGACTAATCCATTTAGCATCATTAGAGAGGATCTGAGGACTGTTTTCGCCAAAGACCCAGCGGCGAAAAACACTTTGGAGGTCATCTTCTGCTATCCAGGCCTGCATGCCTTGTGGCTTCATCGCATCACCCATTTCCTTTGGTGGCATAAACTCCGCTTCCCCAGCCGTTTGCTCTCTCACCTTAATCGCTTCTTCACCGGGATCGAGATTCACCCCGGAGCCACTATCGGCAGGAGGTTCTTCATCGACCACGGCATGGGAGTGGTCATCGGGGAGACTTCGGAGATCGGCAATGATGTTCTTATGTATCAGGGGGTGGTCTTGGGGGGGACAAGCCACGAAAAGAGGAAACGCCACCCCACCATCGGCAACAATGTGGTTATTGGAGCGGGGGCAACCCTCCTTGGCGCCATCACTGTTGGGGATGGGGCCAGGATCGGCGCTGGCTCGGTAGTGGTGCAGTCCGTTCCTCCCGAGACGACCGTAGTCGGGGTTCCCGGGCGGGTGGTGGAGGAGGGACGGAGGCCAGCATGGGAACTGGAGCATAGCAGATTGCCCGACCCCGTGAATGAGGCGATCAGGCTTGTCCTCGCGGAGCAGGCCGAGTTGGCAAAGCGCCTCCAGAGGATTGAGGAATCCCTTAAGGTTACCGATAGCAACGCTAAAAATCCTGAGGACCAAGACATAGCTCATGGATAAAACTAAAGTTTGCGGAGGGAGAATTGGCAAAAACCATCGCCGAGATCAATGAGAAGATTAGCAAGGGCCAGGCTGTAGTGGTGACCGCCGTGGAGATCATCGACCTTGTGGAGAAGAAGGGTGTAGCGAGGGCGGCGCAGGAGGTGGATGTAGTGACTACGGGCACCTTCGGTCCAATGTGCTCCTCTGGTGCTTATTTCAATGTGGGGCACTCCAGGCCGCGGATAAAGATTGGCGGGGGAAAAGCCTACCTCAACGATGTTCCCGCCTATACCGGCTTTGCCGCGGTGGACATCTTTCTCGGCGCCGCTGCTATCCCAGATGATGACCCCAGAAACAGGGTTCACCCCGGCCCCTTCAATTATGGTGGTGGGCATGTCATCGAGGAGCTGGTTGCGGGGAGGGATGTGAGGCTGGTGGTCTCTGCTTACGGCACAGATTGTTATCCACGGAAAAAACTGGAAACCTGGATCAATCTAAAAGACCTCAATGAGGCGGTTCTATTTAATATTAGGAACGCCTACCAGAACTATAATGTGGCGGTGAACCTTTCCGGCAAGACCATTTACACCTATATGGGGGTGCTCAAGCCAAACCAGGGAAACGCCAACTACTCCTCAGCGGGGCAGCTCTCCCCGCTTCTTAACGACCCTTACTATAAGACCATAGGGATCGGGACGAGGATCTTTTTAGGGGGTGGCATTGGCTATGTCGCCTGGCAGGGCACCCAGCACAACCCCGATGTGCTGCGCACCGATAGTGGGGTGCCGAGGAGGGGGGCGGGAACGCTGGCAGTGATCGGCGACTTGAAGCAAATGAGCCCCCGCTGGCTTGTGGGAACCAGCATGCTCGGCTATGGCTGCACCTTAACTGTGGGCATCGGCGTCCCCATACCCATCCTCTCCGAGGAGATACTGCGCTACACTGCGGTAAAAGATGAGGAGATATTTGCCCCCATAGTGGACTATGGCGAGGCTTATCCGCAGCGGAGTCCTGAAATCCTGGGGGAGGTAAGCTACGGCGATCTAAGGAGCGGCATGATATTGCTTCAGGGGAAGGAGGTGCCCACGGCATCGCTTTCAAGCTACCCAGGAGCGGTGGAGATCGCCAATATGCTAAAGGAGTGGATAATAAAAGGGGAATTCCTGCTCACCGAGCCGGTGGCGCCACTACCTGGGGTGGAGGCGGGGATAACCTTCAAGCCTCTCCAGGAGCGCCCCATAGAGGAGGGGGATTAAAATGGCTATTTCTAAAAGGGTGGTATTACACTTTCCGCCTCGTTTGGTGGAGCAGCCGATAATTTATAGGCTGGTCAAGGACCACAACCTGGTGCTCAATATTCTAAAGGCCTCGGTGACACCGAAGGAGGAGGGGCTTTTAGTCCTTGAACTCTCAGGTGACCGAAACGACTACGATAAGGGCATCCGATATTTAACCGATGTGGGGGTCAGGATTCAGTCCCTGGGTCAGAACATCGTGCGAAATGAGGCCAGATGCACCCAGTGTGGGGCTTGCGTAGTTGTCTGCCCCACTGGCGCCCTCGCTATCGACCCCAAAACCAGGATGGTGAATTTCTACGAGGACAAGTGCACCGCCTGCGAGCTATGCGTGCTCCCTTGTCCCCCGAGAGCGATGGAGGTTCACTTCTAATGTATCAGCCAAGGACCTACCGTCACTGGATCAAGGATAAGGACCTTGTTTCCTTCAATGTAACAGTGAAGGAAACAGACCTATACCTCAGGGCACAAAGAAACCTTGAAGAAGAGGCGCACAAGGCGATTTTGAAATACCGCACCCCACTAGAGAAATACATCGAGCTTCACCCCCTTTTCCTTACCACCCTGGAGCCTTTCCCGGTGGCGGAGGACGCCCCCAAAATGGTGAGGGAGATGGCGGAGGCGGCTGAGAAGGCGGGGGTTGGTCCCATGGCTGCGGTGGCAGGGGCGATCGCCGAGGGAGTGGGCAGGGAGCTAATGAAATTCTCTGAAGAGGTGATCGTGGAAAATGGTGGGGATATTTTCCTGAAAACCTTGAAAAAGAGACTGGTGGGGGTTTATGCTGGCGAATCTCCCTTTACAGGAAAGATCGCTCTCCAGATCCAGCCCGAGCAAACACCCTTGGGGATTTGCACCTCCTCTGGAACGGTAGGGCCTTCCCTCAGCTTTGGCAGTGCCGACGCCGTTATTGTGCTCTCCCCCTCCACCGCCCTGGCTGACGCCGCTGCTACCGCTATCGGCAATCTGGTTAAAGAATCCAGCGACATCCCAAAGGGGATCGAGTTTGCCAGGGGCATCGCGGGACTAAAGGGGGTGTTGATCATCAAGGAGGATAAGCTGGGGGTCTGGGGCGAGGTGAAAATCTTTACTCCGGAGGAAAGATGAAGGGAAACGATTATTTAGTGGTTTTCATTACCGCAGCTACCGCCATGGAAGCCCAGAGAATAGCCAATATCCTGGTTAGCGGGAGGAAGGCTGCCTGTGTCAACATCATTCCAAAGGTGCATTCGAGATTCTGGTGGCAGGGAAGGATCGATTCCGCCGACGAAGTCCTTTTAATCGTTAAGACCAAGGCATCGCTATTGGATGAGCTTATCAGGTTGGTCAAGGAAAATCATAGTTATGAGATCCCAGAGATCATCGCCTTGCCTATAATAGGCGGTAGCCAAGATTACCTGAAATGGATCGATAGTGAAACAACAGAAATACATTGATGGTATCGAAGTTCCCCGCCTCATGCTGGGGACATCGCCCTTCCTCGGGGCAGGTCAATTCGGTTCTCGGGCCATAGAATACTATCAGCGCTTTTACCTTCATCCCGAGAATATAACCGAGCTAATAATAGAAGCAATGGATCTTGGTATAACCTGCGTCCAAGCAGTAGGCTATGAGGTTATAGCAAAAGCAATAGAGGAGGCAAAAAGCTATACCAAAAAAGATATCGAGATTGTTGGCTCTATAGGGGTGCAGGACTTTGAGCAAGAGCTGGATTTGATGAAGAATCTGAAGGCAAAGATAATCTTGACCCACGCCAGGATTACCGACAAGCTGGACGATTACTTTAGGGATTGCATCGATAAAATAGATAAAGTTGCTATAGCCGGCGTAGTTACACACAACCCTGGGGTTATCATCCCCAAACTTTCGGATCAGGATAAGATAAAGGTAATCATGGCGCCAATCAATAAAGCAGGAAGATTCATGTTCCTCTATCCAGAGCAAGCCTTAGACGCTATTAAAAATACTGACAAGATTGTCATTGGCAAGAAAACCCTGGCAGCAGGCATGTTAAAGCCCAGAGAGGCTTTGGAATATGTAGCGGAATTTGTCTATGGGGTAGCTATAGGGGTAGCCTCCACCGAGGAATTACAAGAAACCTTCGGCATTGCTAAAGAAATATGGAAGATATAGTGCCATGATTTATCTCCAGGAGACTCAAGATAGGGGAGGGTTTGTAGAGAGGGTTTTAAGGCTAGAGCTTGAAAAGGATATTGAAAAGTTCAACAGGGTTTTGATTAAGCCAAATATAGTTTCCTATGAGCCTTATCCCACAACGACCCATCCCGCTGTTCTTGAAGCTTGCCTGAAATATTTTTCGGAACGAGTCCTGGAGATAGTTGTCACCGATGGGCCAGCCGTTGATGCGGGAAATAGCAAATGGATCATTGAAAACCACCCTTTGAAGGAGGTTTGTGATAAATTTGAGGTTCCCCTAATCGATCTGTTGGGTGGAAAGATGGTCAAAAGGAAAGCAGTGGAAATTGAACTGGAGTTGTCCGAGATTCCCTTCGAGTTTGATTTTATCCTTTCCCTGCCAGTGCTTAAAACTCACTCAATATGTAGTCTTTCCGGAGCCTTAAAAAACCAATTCGGCTTTCTATCGACCAGGGAGAGAATTGAATTGCACCTATTTAAAAATATCCATAGGGCTATTGCCGAACTTAACCTGATTGTAAAACCCGACCTCTATATTGTGGACGCCATTGAGACCCTAACTGGCGCCCAGGAGGTGAGACACAGGGGAAGAAAAGCAGAACTGGGTTATATGCTTGCGGGAAGAGACCCTGTAAGCTTGGACATCGCTGGGCTCAAGACCCTTCAGAGGGTTGAACCTAAATTGGCGGGGAAAGCCCCTGAGGACATATTGCATCTGCGATATGCTATCGAGCTGGGTGTTGGAATCCCTTGATATTTATTCCGAAAATAGAATTATTCCGTTCGCCCTGAGCCTGTCGAAGGGTGGTTCGACAAGCTCACCACGAACGGTGTCTGGTACAACCTATTTGCAATCTGCTTCGCAGCCATGATTCGCTGGTGGGCAACTGCACATGAGGGTTTGCTTGGGGGATAGACGTGGTAGGCAAGGTGCTCTCGACCTGACTGTCGAGGTCAGGGACGACCTCGACTACCGTCATTCTGCTAAAGCTTCGATGCAGATTTTGATGACATCTTCAGTAATTCCTTCGATCGCCTGGAAGGTGGAGCCATAAGCGGGGCCCCGGTGAGGTTTGTCGGAGACCACCATAATAGCGGCTGCCCTTTTAGCGTGATACTCTGCGATTGAAAATAGTGCTGAGGTTTCCATGTCGATCCCCAGGATTCCTTGCCGCGCCAATTTCTCGATAAAATCTGGCGTCTCCATAAGGGGAGCATCGATGGAGTAGAGCTCTCCCACCAGCGGTTCATAGCCGAAACGCTGCGTCACATCGACGAGCTTCCTTACCAGGTCTTGGTCGGGGGTTGAGATTTCGCCTTTGCCATAGTATTTACTGGCTCCCTCACCTATCCTTGCCTTATCAGGGATTATTATCCTCCCTATTTCGATCTCCGGTTGCAGTGCGCCACAGTAACCGACCCCTATCCCCTCATTGGCGGGTGAGTGACATAGATACATCTCTATCCCAAGACTGGCAGCAGATGCGCCAACCATAGTGGAGACGAATAGTATCTCCTTCCCCTTCTTCACACCCTTGTAGATTTTCCACCCGCTAAGGGATTCCAGCCCATAGACCTCTGGTTTCGATGGATGAAAGTTTGGCAGCCTTTCCAAACTCATGCCTAAACGAAGAATTACCGCATCATAGCCTCCCAGCCCCTCGATCCCCTGGTTTCTCCTGAACTCCATTTCATCCTTTGGGTCTAATAACATGACATCTCCTCACATCCTTTGGTTTAAAACCTTCCCGGTATCATGGCATTACAATAGGGGCATCTGCTGTCTTTAACATTATACTCCAGGACATCGAAGATTTGCCTTTTCACGAGGAGCTGGCGACAATGGTGGCAATAGGTGTTCTCCCCCGAGCCTGCGGGGAGGTTGCCCAAATATACATAGCGTAACCCCTCTTCGCCAGCGATCTGCTTTGCCTTTTCCAAAGCAGACAAAGGTGTGGACTCTAGGTGGGATAGTTCGAAACATGGGAAGAAGCGGGTGATATGCCAGGGGGTGAGGGCTCCCAGAGAGCGGCATATCCAGCTAGCGATCCCCCTGAGCTCCTCTTCACTATCATTGTATTCGGGGGTGAGGTTGGTAACTATCTCCACATGCATCCCCCATTTCTCCTTCGCCCGCTTCACCGCCTCCAGAATGGGGGTAAAATCGGGGATGTGGGCCATCCTGCCATAACAGCCTCTTGAGTAACCCTTTATATCTACCCGATATACATCGAGATAGGGTCCGATGGCATCCAGGGCCCCCTCGGTGATATAGCCATTGGTGACATAGTTTGTAAAAAGCCCCTGCTCCTTGGCTAATTTGGCGCCATCCAGGGTGTATTCCAGCCAGATGGTGGGTTCATTAAAGGTCCAGGAGATACCCAGGCAATCATGCCTCTTGGCCAGGGAAACAAGCTCCTCAGGCGAGAGGTAGTTGGCGGTTCCGCCCCTGGAGTGGGAAAGCTCCCAGTTCTGACAGCCGGGGCAGCGGAAATTACATCCCCGCGCCCCCAGGGAAAGCCAGCGACTCCCCGGATAGAAATGAAACACAGGCTTCTTCTCTATGGGGTTTATCGATAGGGAGGCGACCTCGCCATAGATCAGGCTATAGAGCCTGCCTCCTTGGTTCTGGCGGGTGAAGCAAAAGCCCCTCTTCCCCTCGCCGAGGAGGCAATGGCGGGGGCAGGTATTACACCTCACCTTTTCGCCCTCAAGCTTCTCATAAAGAAGCGCCTCTCTAATCATGTTTCCGTCCTATTCAGAGAATGCTGAAATAGTCCTAATCAACCCCCTAAATCCCCCAATCTTGGGGGACTTTTAAAGCTGGGGGACACCCCCAGACCCCTGGCAGGAAGTATCCTGCACCTCTTTTTCAGCAGTCATATTCGGTAGACCTAGTCGGATGGAATCTGTATTTATAAAGCATAGCTAAGGCTTTATTCTGACAGCGTAAAGTTCGAAAAGGGCGAAAAAAGCGTCTCCAGTTCCTTTTTCATCCTCTGCCAG
Organism: Dehalococcoidia bacterium; assembly: GCA_014859165.1. GTDB lineage: Bacteria > Chloroflexota > Dehalococcoidia > E44-bin15 > E44-bin15 > Kmv38. The sequence goes on along the minus strand of JACUUT010000005.1, from coordinate 6,769 downwards.
TGGGTGCCGCGCCAATAGACCCTATGGCAGACGGGGCACTGGACATACTGGGATTGCGTCTTGAAGACATAGGGTGGCACCAGGTCTTTGACCTCCTCCTTGCTTCTAGGGGCGAGAGGCTCATTGCACTCCAGGCAGAGTGTGAAATTTCGTTCTTGATCTAGCTTCATCGCCGTCACCACCTGACGCAATTGAGCCTTGGGGTTGTCACCCTCGATGAGCAGGGCCTTCAGCCTTCCGCTGGTGACCACCCGCCGCAACATGATCTGGGTGTCTCTGGTAAGGAGCACCCGCTTCTCCTTCAAGGCGATGTTGATGAGCCCCTCATCGTCGATGTCGTTGATATAAAGGGCATCATAGCCCATTATCCTGAGCCAGCGCGCCAGCTTGCCGACATTGGTGTCCACAATAAACTTGGCTCTCATTTCGCCGCTCTCTAAAGGACGATCCTCATCCCTTCATAGCCTAAGGTTATCTTTGCCTCCAGCTCTTTGGCGACCTGCGCCACCTCCTCCCTGATCTCGCCCTCGAAGTGTGGGCTCATGTGCACGGTGACGATGGGGGGTAAGTAGCCCCTAATCCTCTTGAAATCCAAAAGCTCCTCTTTAAGCAATCGAGGTGAGAGATGCCCGGAGGCTTGAGCCATCATCTCAAGGCTATTTGGCACGCTCACCTCGGTGATCAGTAGCTCCGGCAAGACCACCTCCCAGCAAGAGGAACAACCGCTCCCCGTATCCCCGGTATAGAAGAGGCTCTTCTTATCTGGGGAGGTAATCCAATAGCCCACTGTGGGCACATTATGGTGCACCGGTAGGGGCAAAACACGATAGCCCTCGATGATCGCCTCCTTATTTGGCTCCAGGGGGCAGAATTTGAGGGAGGGCTTCTCGGGGAGAGGCTTCTGCTGGAAATCAGGATACAGCACATCGTTTAACAGGTGGGTTGAGATCACGCCAAGCACACTATCAAGGGCATAGACATTGATCGGGCCCCACATATAGGCGTTCATACCAAATGTGGCCAGGTCCCTGATATGATCGAAGTGGTGATGGGTGATAAGGATGGCCTTTATCTGTTGCTGAGCAGAAATGGAGAGGCTCGAAGTGAGCCCCCCGGCGTCTATAGCTATGGTCTGATCGATAAGCAGGGAGACAAGCCTAGTATTAAGGGATTCGCAGTTATGAGCGCCAAGGATCACGATCTCCATATTACATACCCCCAGAATTTGCCCCGAAAATAGTTTTATTCCGTTCGCCCTGAGCCCTGAGTTTATCGAAGGGTCGAAGGGTGGTTCGACAGGCCCGTCCTGAGCACAGCCGAAGGGCTCACCACGAGCGGTATCTAATACAACCTATTTTCATAATTCGTTTGCAGGCAGTTGTCCAAGAGTGTTTGCTTCTTGGTTAATCCTGCCCACTTGTTCCCCAGGGCAAACGACCTTAACCGGAAACGCGGAAAGGATTAAATTTGGTGTCATAATCGTATGTGTCGATGCCCTCCTTCTTTTTCAGATAGCCGACAACCGCATAGGTGAAGGGAGTAGCTACAGCTTCATAGCCCGTCTTCACCAGCCAGTGGGCCAGGATGATGGTGCCCAAAATCCCCCAGGGTTGTGTCCCGGCGAAGGCAATGGTGATGAATATCAGAGCATCCAGCCCCTGACCGATAATGGTGGAGCCGATGGTTCTGGTCCAGAGCCATCGCCCCTTAGTCCTGATCTTCATCTTGGCTAGGACGAAGGAATTGGCGAACTCTCCTACGAGATAGGCGATGAAGGAGGCGCAAAGCAACCTTGGGGCATAGCTTAGGGTAAGCCCCCAAGCCTTCTGAACTTCCTGATCCAACGCCGGCAACAGCCCGCCAAGCCAGATGGCGATAACTGTGATCAGATTGCAGAAAAAGCCAAGCCAGATAACCCTTCTGGCCCAGCGGTAGCCATAGACCTCAGTAAGGATGTCGCCGAAGATATAGCTTAAGGGGAAGATGATGATGGCTGCAGGCAGGACGAGCCCGCCAATGGTTATTAGCTTAACGGCAATGATGTTCGCTGTGATGAGGCAGGTGACAAAAACGCAAGCAACAACAATGAATCGCTGTGAGACAACCATTCCTCAGATCCATCGCTTAAAGCGGAAGAAGGCAAGCATGGCCCCGGAGAGTCCCAGGGTCATCAGGATGATGAAAAGAAAGGCGAGGGAGCTATCCTGAAAAGGAAGGGAGACATTCATGCCGAAGAGGCTGGAAACCACAAGAAGTGGGAGGAGAAAGGTGCCCAGAATGGTAAGCATCTTCATTACATCGCTGAAGCTATGGGTGAACAGGGAATCGCTGCTGGCATTGATACCCTCTAACACCTCCCTATATTCGTCCAGGGTCTCAGTTATCTTGCCGATGTGGTCACCGATGTCACCGAAGTAAACATCGAGGTCCTCCCTGAGGAAGGGGTAATCCTCTTCCTCCAGGGATTTAAGGATGGCAGGCTGGGGGTGAATAATGCGACGGAAAGCCATAATGTCACGCCTCAGTATAGAGATGTCCTGCACCACATCGCGAACCTGATCGCTGAAAAGCCTGTCCTCCACCTCTTCCACATTGGCGATAACCTTGTTCAGGATAGGGAAACAATAGTCCACCAAGCGGTCGAGGACACGATAGAGGAGATAGCCTGAGCTTCTCCCCATGTTCTCCTCTCGCGCCCGCTCATTCTGCTGGCAATCATCAAACAGCTTCGCCAGGGGCTTTAGGTCGCCGGAATGCACCGTGACCATAAAATCCTCGCCGATAAAGACGGAGACCTGGCTGGACATGGTTACCCGAGCCTCCTTATTGAACACCGGGAAGTGGAGCACCAGAAAGAGGTAGTTCTCATGCTCATCCATCTTGGGAAGCTCAATCCAGCTGCGACAGTCTTCCAGCTCCAGGGGATGAAACGGGTAATTCCTGGCTAAATACTCGACATCCTTTGGCGTTGGTTTTTCGATGTTGAGCCAGGTGATCTTGCCCCACTTGATGGTCTCTATATTTAGTTGCTCTTCCCCCCCTTTATCTACCACGCTCATATCGCCCTCACCGCTTTGCCTTTATATCCACCTATTTTACCACAATCTCAGAAACTAGCAACCCCGCACTTAAAGCAGGGAAATCCAAACCCCTCAATTGAGCAAGCCACCAGCCATGTGCCTTGACAAGGTTCTGCTATAATGCTATAATACTAGCACAAACCTGAGCAGACTTGAAAGAGGAGCTCAGCATGAGTGAGCAAACTGGAAAAAGAATAACTGCTATTATCCTTCTTCCTAAGTATTACAATCCAAATGAACGGGGTCATCGCAAGAAAGTAGAAGGACGCAAATTTAAGATAGCCTGTGAAGAAATTGCACAGATGATGGAACAGCGATGGGGTGAAGGTGGCGGCACATTGGTTCCGGGCACATTGGTTTGACGCTTAATAGATATGGTTCCAGGTCTAAAAGGCGTGTGGATACGAGCTGGCGTTCCTTATTGGGATGATTTGATGGCCGTTGTGATTTCTAATTTCCCGCATACGAGCGAGGATAAGCGGTGGCTAATAGAATACGCTGGGGAAGTTTTATGCAAAAGGTTCCGTCAGGAGGCAATCTTGGTCGGCTTTATTCCCCTGGTCGAGGTGCACATAGTCGAAGCAAGGAAAGGAGGTGATTAAGCCAGCTCGATAAACCTTTTACAAAGGAAGCAAATGAAATGAGATAAAGCAAGGATTTCAAGAAAGAAAAAGACTGAAAAAAGAATGATTTGGGGGAAAATATCTAAAAAGGATGCTTCTAAAAAGAAGAATCCCCGAAAAGAACATTTGAGAAAACATTTTGAGGAAAAAAGAAATGGCGAAAAAGATTAATAACAGGGTTATATTGTTTGCGTCTATTGAGGAGGCGCAGCACGAGGCATTACACTACATTGCCTACAAGGAAAAACGGTCGATCGCTGATATTACCCGAGAGGCGCTTGCCAATTATATCACGCGAAAATCGACCGAGTATCCTATTGGAGAGCTAAAAGCGAGCGCTGTAGAGATCGTGGAGGCAAAGGCTTCTCCTTTGCGATCTAGATAAGGGTTTTTACCACTTTTGAGTGTAGGGTTCACTGGGCCAGCAGCGCCTCAAGTATCATCTGGGCCGCCCTCTTGTCCAGGGGCTCGTTGTTATTGCCACACTTGGGCGACTGGATACAGCTAGGGCAACCTTCCTCACAGGAGCACTCCGAGATCGCCTTAAGCGTCGCCTGCCAGAGCTCCTCAACCAGCTCGAAACCCTTCCGGGCAATGCCGATGCCACCGGGATAGGCATCGTAGATAAATATCTGGGCTTTCCCAGTATCCGCATGGGCTGGTGTGGAAAGGCCACCGATATCGTTCCTATCGCATAGGGCGAAAAGGGGGAGTAGGGCGATGGCGGCGTGCTCCGTGGCATGAAGCCCCCCGGCGAAATCGAGCCCCTTCATGGCAAGCTGGGGGGCAGCTTGCTCCGGTATATCGAACCAGAAACTAACGGTATGGAAGGTCTGGGGTGGCAGGTCCAGGGGCTCATCCCCGATAACCTCTTCGGTAAACTGCCTCTTCTTTCTGAAGCCCACCACCCTGGTGGTCACCACCACCTCGCCCAGATAGACGCTCACCCCTCTCGCCTCCTTCCGTTGATTCACCTGAAGCACCGAGAGGTCGGTGATCTCTTTCGTTTGGGTATAATAATCGGCATCTACAGGCATTGCATAGGCGGTGCGCGATGAGAGGTCGAGCTCGCTAATGAGATGGGCTTCCCCCTGATGTAGATAGATGGCGCCGCGGTGGATCTGAAAAAAGGCAACCGCCGCCTCCACCGTCTCCATTTCTCGATACCCCTGCGAGGCATCGACGACGGTGTAGCGCTCCCGGGAGATGGAGCGGATATTCACCTCATCAGCGGGATAAGAAATGCGGGGCGAGAGATACCACCGCCCACTGTGATCCCTGAGCAAACCCTGCTCCTCAAGCTCTCCCCTTGCCCCCTTGAAGCTCTCGCCAAACACCCCCTCATCTTCATCATCCAAGGGGTGCTCCCAGGCAGCACATAGAAGATGGTGTTTCAGGATATAAGGGTTTTGTGGGTTGGTGAGGATATGCTCGAAGCTTTTACCGAAGAAGGCCTCGGGGTAGTGCATGAAATACTGGTCCAGTGGGTTATCCAAGGCGATGAGAAAGCTCAACGACCTTTCCCCTCTCCGGCCGCTCCTTCCTGCCTGCTGCCAAGTGCTGGCAATACTCCCCGAGTAGCCAGTAAGCACCGTGGCATCGAGGTTGCCAATATCAACCCCAAGCTCCAGGGCAGTGGTTGCCACCACCCCCAAAAGCTCCCCTTCGAAGAGCTGGCGCTCAATTTGGCGTCGCTCCTCAGGGAGATAGCCAGCGCGATATGGTCTTATTCTTTGGGCAAACTCCGATCGCTCCTTAGTCAATTGGTCGCGAGCGTAAATATAAATAAGCTCGGTGAGCTTTCTCGACCGGGCAAAGGTGATGGTGCGAATGTCTCCGCTCACCAGCTCGGTGAACAGAAATGTTGCCTCAGTGTTGGCGCTGCGCCTGCTTGAACTTGCCTGATCAATGATAGGGGGATTCCAAAAGACGAAGTCCTTCCCACCATAGGGGGAGCCATCCTCATCGATCACCTCGAAGGGGAGGCCCACCAGCCTCTCAATATGCTCCTTGGGGTTGGCAATAGTGGCAGAACAGCAGACGAACTGAGGGTTTGCTCCATAGATAGCGCAGAGGCGCCTTAGCCGGCGCAGCACATTGGCCACGTGGGAGCCAAAGATGCCCCGATAAATATGGGCCTCATCCACCACAACATAATTCAGCCGCCGAAGAAATCTTGACCAGGACTGATGATTGGGGAGAATGCCCAGGTGAAGCATATCGGGGTTGGTGAGCACCATCTGGGCTGACCGCTTTATCTCGCTTCGCTCCTGGGGTGGGGTATCACCATCGAAGGTGGCGCACTCTAGCCCAAGGGGGGAGGCAAGCTCTCGTAGTCCCCTGAGTTGATCCTGCGATAGCGCCTTGGTGGGGAAAACATAGAGGGCGCGACTCCCCTTTTCCTTTAACGCCCTATCCAAAACAGGCACATTGTAGCAAAGGGTCTTGCCACTGGCGGCGGGGGTGACCACAAAGATGTTCTTCCCGGAGCGGGCGGCGTTTACCGCCTGTGCCTGGTGGCGGTAGAGGGGGAGCAGGTGCGAAGCCTCAAGGCAGCTATGGAGCGCAGGATGGAGAGGCTCCTCTAGCTCCCCATAGCTTGGTTCTCTCCTAGGCACCTGCTCGATATGGGCGATCTGATTTTTATAGGAGGGGTGTGCTTTTAGGTGATCCAAAAAGGCTAAAGTATCCATTTTGTTCTAAAGGGCATGGATGATCTCCACCTCGCAATCGAGCATCTCCACATCAAACCTGCTTTTCTCAATGAAATCCACCACCTTGGACAAGACCTCATTGGCGTGCTGAGCGCTATCGCTGACACAGGTTATCCCCAGGGTAACGAGTTGCCAAAGGTCTTGGTCATCGACCTCGGCGATGGACACGTTATACCTGTCTTTCACCCGAGTAGTGATCGACTTCAAAACCTGCCGCTTGCCCTTAAGGGACTCGTTCTCCGGCAGGCGAAGCCTCAGCTTACAGACGCCGATATTCATCACACCCCCATGACAGGAAAAACCGAGACGTCTTCACCTATTAGGGGCGTCTCGGCTTTTCAACAGTTAGGAG
>JACUUT010000004.1 GCA_014859165.1 Dehalococcoidia bacterium | reverse complement strand
CCGGAGACATCAGCGACCTACGGCGAGTTGCTGCGCACCATCGGTTTCTCAGCAACACCAGGGATGCTAATGATATTCGCCTTTGTCCCCTTTGTCGGCGGGCTCATATCGCTGGTAGCGCTAGTGTGGATGTTCATCGCCATGGTTATCGCCGTCAGGCAGGCACTGGACTTCACCACCTGGCGTGCTATTGGCACCTGCGTGGTGGGATGGCTGGTAATGATGGCACTGACCTGGGGCATCGCAGCCGTGTTAGGCTTAGCCTTGTTCTAGCTCTACCATACGATGACCACCCTGGTGATGGTGTCATCATAATTCGGCTTTGAGTAGCCGTTTGCCTGGGAAAAGCTGATTCCCTCGGAAACCATTACCTCATCATCAAACTGTGGCTCGATGAATTTCAAGCCCTCGTCCACCGTTTCAAAGGCAACTATGGCATGAGCTCCATCACGATACTCAATATAGACATATGCGGCACGAAAGCCCTTCGCCTCAGCATTGTTATCTAAATCGGCGGCGAAGTTAGTGCATGTATATACCCCATCCACATACTCATTTTCATCCGTCTTATCCTGGCGCAGAAACCTCATCAACTCACTATATGTGGGGTCCCTCAGGGTATATCCACTTCCCGCCCCCTCTATGCAGCCATCCTCATAACCCTCTTCGTAGCCAATCTCATGCCCCCTGTTGTAGCCTTCATAGTCACCGAAGGCATAACCCCCAAAACCGGCGACAAAAATGAGGATAAGCCCGATTAATGCGATCAATACCCTTGCTAAGCATGACATATGATTTATCCTCCTTGAAGCCCCCCGATAAATCGGGGCAGCAATATCTCTATCATTTCTTGTTCCCAGGCTAGTTTACTATCCTGCTGACAATATGTCAAGCAGTGGAGCAAAGTGTGTTGAAGTCAGGGAGAGGAAGGAGTATCATGAGGTAAATAATATCGGAGGCTTACCATTGAACCTTTCTGTTGAGCTCGCCCCCCGTAATAAGCGAGGGTTGCAACTCAAAAATCCGCTGATGACGGCATCGGGGACCGTGAGTTATGGCACAGAGTATGCCAAATTAGTTGACATCGAGAGGCTGGGGGCTATCATCTCCAAGGGGACAACCCTGAGCCCCCACCCCGGCAACCCACAGCCCCGCCTTGCCGAGACTGCCTCAGGACTTCTTAACTCGGTAGGGCTTCAAAATATCGGTATCGATACCCTGATCAGGGAGAAGGCGCCTATTTGGGCTACCTGGCGTGTCCCGGTGATTGTGAATATCGCCGGGGAAAGCATCACCGAATACGCTGAGCTCGCCCGTAGGCTGGAGGGGGTCGCCGGGGTCAGCGGCATCGAGGTAAATATAAGCTGCCCCAATGTTGCCCTGGGAGGGTTGGAGTTCGGCAAAAGCCCCGAAATGGCCGCCGAGGTGACCCGAGCGGTGAAATCACAGACCACCCTCCCCGTTATCACCAAGTTGACTCCTAATGTAACCGACATCGCCCAAATCGCCCGTGCGGTTGAGAAAGCAGGGGCCGATGCCATATCCCTGATCAACACCTTGGTCGGCATGGCTATTGACATAAACGAGGAAAAACCCTTCCTCGGGGGCATCACCGGAGGGCTCTCGGGGCCTGCCATAAAGCCTATCGCCCTTTATATGGTGTATCAGGTTTCCCATGCGGTAGGGATCCCCATCATCGGCTGCGGTGGCATCGCCTCCGCCAATGATGCCTTGGAGTTCATCATGGCTGGAGCGAGCGCGGTGCAAATCGGCACCGCAATCCTCATTAACCCCAATGCCCCTATTGAGGTTCTCGATGGTATAATGCGCTTCATGGAAAAGAAGGTGGTGGAGGACATCGCCCAGCTAGTTGGCGTGGCGAAAGTTCCTTGACAAGATAATGAATGCTATGATACCTTGTTCGAATGACCAAGGAGGGGTAAATTGAGAAGCGACACCGTGAAGCGTGGTGTGGCGCGCGCCCCCCATCGTGCTTTGCTCCGCTCCTTGGGGTGCACGGATAGAGAGCTGGAGCAGCCCTTTATCGGCATCATAAACAGCTTCAATGAGGTGATCCCGGGGCATATCCACCTCAGAACGATCGCCGAGGCGGTGAAGGGTGGGGTGAGAAGCGCTGGAGGCACCCCCTTCGAGGTGAACACCATCGGCGTTTGCGATGGCATCGCCATGGGACACCTGGGGATGAAGTATAGCCTCCCCAGCCGCGAGCTTATCGCCGACTCCGTGGAGATCGTGGCTCAGGCCCATGCCTTCGATGCTCTGGTCTTCATCACCAACTGCGATAAGATCGTGCCCGGAATGCTTATGGCAGCGGTGAGGCTCAATATCCCCTCCATTTTCATCAGCGGCGGCCCCATGCTCGCCGGGCACTGGCAAGGTGGAAAGGTCGATTTGAACACGGTTTTTATGGCAGTGGGTAAATTAGCCACGGGGGAGATGAGTGAAAAGGAGCTTGATGAGCTTGAGAGGGTTGCCTGCCCCGGTTTCGGAAGCTGCGCCGGGATGTTCACTGCCAACACCATGAACTGCCTCACTGAGGCGTTGGGGATGGCCCTTCCCGGAAATGGCACCATCCCCGCCGTCGATGCCCGCCGCCTCGGTCTGGCCAGGGAGGCGGGAAGGCAGGTCATGGAGCTTTTGGCAAAGGATATTTGTCCTCGTGACATAATCACCAGAGAAGCGATCCAGAATGCCTTTATCGTGGATATGGCATTGGGTGGAAGCACAAACTCGGTGCTCCACCTCGTGGCCCTTGCCTACGAGGCGGGGATCGATTTCCCCCTTTCTGCGGTGAACGAGATAAGCGAAAAGACCCCACATCTCGCCAAGATCAGCCCTGCGGGGGAACGCCACATCGAGGACCTGGACCTCGCCGGTGGCATAAGAGCGGTGATGGGGCGACTTATGTCTCGGCTGAACCTAGAGGTTAAGACAGTTTCAGGGAAATCTCTTGCAGAAAGCCTGGCAGCTATGGAGCCTGTGGTCAAGGACGAAAGAATAATTCGCCCCCTCTCCCAACCCCACTCCCCAACGGGAGGGCTCACCATCCTCTTCGGCAACCTGGCTCCTGAGGGGGCGGTGGTGAAGAGCGCCGCTGTGGCCCCCCAGATGCTCTCCCATAAAGGTCGGGCAAGGGTGTTCGACTCCGAGGAGGAAGCAACAGAAGCAATCCTCAACCGCTCTATCAAGCCAGGCGAGGTGGTGGTCATCCGCTACGAGGGGCCTAAAGGAGGGCCGGGGATGAGGGAGATGCTCGGCCCAACATCGCTTCTCAGCGGCATGGGGCTGGATGACAAGGTGGCTCTAATCACCGATGGCCGGTTTTCAGGGGCAACGAGGGGTGCTGCTATCGGACATGTCTCCCCCGAAGCAGCCTCCAGAGGTCCGATCGCTGCCTTAAGGGATGGCGATATGGTGGTGATCGACATCCCCAACCATAAAATCGATGTCGAATTAACCGATGAAGAGATAAAACAGAGGCTCTCCGAGCTCCCCAAATTTGAACTCAGGGTAAAGACAGGTTACCTCAGACGCTACGCCGAGAGGGTAACCTCAGCAAGCAGAGGAGCAGTCTTCGAAACATAGGGGGCAAATATGAAACTAACTGGAGCGCAGATACTATGTGAAAGCCTGATCAAGGAAGGGGTGGAAGTTATGTTCGGTTTCCCCGGCGGGGCGGTGCTGCCCTTTTATGACACCCTGCCTGATTATCCCCAGCTTCGTCATATCCTGGTTCGCCATGAACAGGGGGCGGCCCACGCCGCCGACGGCTACGCCCGGGCATCAGGAAGGGTTGGGGTGTGTGTTGCCACCTCGGGACCCGGAGCCACCAATCTGGTTACCGGGATCGCCGCCGCCTATCTCGATTCCTCCCCCATAATAGCCATCACAGGGCAGGTGGCCAGGCCCTTCATCGGAAAAGATGCCTTTCAGGAGATCGATATCACCGGCATCACCCTCCCCATCACCAAAAACAACTATCTGGTGATGGCGGCTGCGGATATGGCCACTGTGGTTCGGGAGGCCTTCCATATCGCGAGCACCGGGAGGCCTGGCCCCGTTCTTATCGATATACCACGCGATGTTTTCATTGAGGAGGCAGAGTTCCGCTATCCCGATAGGGTTAACCTAAGGGGCTACAAGCCCACGCTTCGCGGTCACCCGACGCAGATAAAGAAAGCGGCAAGGCTGATCAACGAGGCAAAGCGCCCCCTGATCATCGCCGGAAGGGGGGTGCTCATCTCCGGGGCATACCATGAGCTCAGGGAGCTGGCGGAGAAGGGGCAAATTCCGGTGGTCACCACCCTTCTCGGAATCGGCTCCTTTCCCCAATCGCACATTTTAAGCCTTGGCATGCTGGGGATGCATGGCATGGCCCACGCCAACATGGCGGTAGATGCCTCCGATCTCGTTATCGCCATTGGGATGAGGTTTGATGACCGGGCTACGGCTAAGGTCTCGGGCTTTGCCCCCAGCGCCCAGATCATCCATATCGACATCGACCCCGCGGAGATCGGGAAAAATGTGCGGGTAGATGTGCCCATCGTCGGCGACGTGAAGCATGTCCTAAAGGCGCTCAACGAGGAGGTCACCCCACAGAACCATGTGGACTGGGTCTCCCAGATCGAGGAGTGGAAGAGGGAACACCCCTCAACGGCGATCAGGGAGACGGAGAGCCTTCTCCCTCAGTATGTGGTGCGCCAGATCTATGAGATAACCCGGGGAAATGCCATCATCGTCACTGGCGTGGGGCAGAACCAGATGTGGTCCGCCCACTACTTCCAGTATGATAGGCCCAATACTCTGATCTCCTCCGGTGGCCTGGGACCGATGGGGTTTGAGCTCCCCGCAGCCATGGGGGCCAAGGTGGCCTGTGCTGAGGAGACCGTCTGGTGCATCGCTGGCGATGGGGGATTTCAGATGACCATCCAGGAGCTGGGCACTATCGTCCAGGAGAACCTCGCCGTTAAGATAGCGATCCTCAATAATCGGTTTTTGGGGATGGTAAGGCAGTGGCAAGAGCTTTTCTATGGGCGTCGGTATGTAGCGACGCCCATCTCTGGTCCCGACTTCGTCAAGGTCGCCGAGGCTTATGGTATCGCCGCCCTCAGGGTAACCGATAGGCTTCAGGTGATCCCCGCCATCGAGAGGGCAATGAAGCACCAGGGCCCCTTCCTCATCGACTTTCAGGTCGAGCCAGAGGAAAATGTTTACCCTATGGTGCCTCCAGGCGCCGCCCTCGCCGAGATCCTCGAGCAGCCTAGAGAGGAGGCTAAAGCAAGGTAATGACCAAGCACACATTAGTAGCCTTAGTAGAAGACAAGCCCGGGGTCTTGAACCGCGTAGCCAGCCTCTTCCGAAGACGCGGCTTCAATATCGAGAGTATCGCTGTGGGGCATAGCGAGATGGCGGGGCTATCGCGGATGACCGTTGTGGTCGATGGCACCGCTGCCTCAGTGGAGCAGGTCAGAAAGCAGCTCGATAAGCTCATCGATGTGGTTAAGGTTACCGACATCACCGAAGATAGTCTGGTGGCTCGGGAGTTGGCCTTGATCAAGGTAAAAACCACCCCCTCAACAAGGAGCGAGATCATCCAGATTGTGGACATCTTCAGGGCCAATATTGTGGACGTGGCTGCTGATTCCATGGTAGTGGAGGTTACCGGCGATGAGGATAAGCTTGAATCGCTGCTTCGCCTGCTCAAGGGCTTCGGAGTAAAGGAGATCGCCCGCACCGGGAGAATAGCTATGACGCGTGGGGCCGCCAGGCCCATCCTGGTGGAGGAAGAAAAACCCCGGAAAGGCGCTCGCCCCAAAAAGGCAAAAGGCGCTAACGAAATATCGAATCTGTAAGGAGACCGGCTTAATGGCGAAAATCAAGGAACAAAGAACCCTGTGGGCTTATGAGAAAAGCGTCCTTGGCGATAGCTCCCAACTCGCTCTGCTGAACAATGTACAATTCATTTATGAACTGGCGCTAGCCCAACTTGAATTTGGGTTCTGAGGAACGCTATGCCAAACCGCGATAAACGCAAGAGATACAACCAATACTTCACTCCACGGAAAGTTGCTGAGGCACTTATCAATTTGCTTCCAGTTGGCGAGTTTACCAATGCTATCGATCTTTCTGTTGGCGATGGTGTCTTCTTAGAAGTTCTCGATCAGAAGACACCTGGAATGAAATCATTCGGAATAGATATTGACCAACAGGTCATCAACAGGTGCCGCGTGAAACTTGATAAAGCAAATTTATATTGTGGCAATACCCTTTTAGACAATCAATATGATTGGAAGGAGTATCATCAAGTAGCATCCAATAGCAAATTTGATTTAGCTATAGGTAATCCCCCTTTTAGCAGTTGGTATGATAGGGTTAGAGACAGAAACATCCTCGAGTTGTATGAATTGGGTAAAAAGAGAGATAACGTCCAGTATGCTTTGCTCCCAGAAAGCCAAACCTTATCAAGCCAAGCAATCGAAGTTCTGTTTTTAGAGAAGTTCATAAAAGTTGTGAAGCCGAACGGTTTCATTGCTATTATCCTACCTAGCGGGATATTAGCGAATCCACAATATCAATATGTAAGGAATTTTATTTTAAGGGAGACTTCGGTCAAATATATTATCAGTCTGCCTAGGAAAGCTTTTAGTGGCACTCTAGCCAAAACAGCAATCCTAGTTTTGCAAAAGAAGGATAATGGAGGCTATGATCAAACGACACCTGTTACACTACTAGAAATCAATACTAACGGCAAAATCGAGAGGCAGCTTCAAGTCTCTATTGACAATTTATCGAGAAGAATGGACTTTGAGTATCATTATCAGGCGCAAGATGTCAAAATCGGCTTATTGCAGGAGCAAGGGATTAGTTTTAAGCCTTTAGGGGAGTTTATCACTTATTTTAAAACTGGTGGAACTCTTTATGGCAAGGAGAGGAAATTCTCAAAAAGTGGCTTGAGATTCCTGCATGCGACCAATATTACTGAACTTGGGATTAACTATAAAAAGGGCGAAAAGTTTATTGAACCTAATAGCCCGATGGATATTTCTAGCGGACATACGCAAATTAATGACATTCTTTTCGTGCGAGTCGGTGTTGGGTGCGCCGGAAGAGTAGCCATTGTTGGCACTGAAGCAGATGAAGGAATAGCAACTGATTATATTCATATATTCAGGGTGAGAGATATTGATCCATATTTTCTGGTTATATATCTAAAAACAAGGTTTGGAAGGGATTCTATAAATCTACTAAAGCATGGAGTTGGAACTGTGAGTATAAACAAAACTGACCTTTTATCCTTACCTATCCCAGTTGTTCCCCAAAGTATTCAAATGGAAATTGAAGAAAAATATAAGAGTATTCTTAGTGATTATCGAAAATACAGAGAGAATAATACTCTTCAGAATAAAATGTCCTCTTTGCTCCGCTATCTTGAAGAAGAAATAAGCAATTATAGAGGGATGAGTTGTTATGTGGAAATGTGAATTATGCCACAAAGAATTTGATGAAGAAACAATGGCTATAGAATTGAAGTTTGGTTATGTGGATGGCGAAGAAGCAAAAGAAAGGGGTGACCAATATGATGCTTTTTATACCGAAGAAGCCATTGCCCCTATTTGCGATGATTGTGCAATTACATACATAAAAGGTGAAAAAAATTGACCCCGACTAAATCTAAAATCATACTGAAAGAATTTGTCCAAAAATGTGAAGGTCACCTCAACTCTGCACAAATTCCCGTAAGATTTGGAAAACACAAACTTGAGCTCTCATCCAGAACTCTATCTGATGTGATTGAGAAGCACACGATTGACTATATGATAGATTATTTTGGCGAGGATAAGGTTAAATTCAAAAACTGGCGTGGCTACGATGTTATTATAATCCTTCTTGAAGAAACAATTTATGTGAATATCAAAACCCAGGAATATAATGAAAATCTCGATGCTACGTGGCTTTTCAGTGCATCAGTTGTCAAGGATTTACAGAAGGAAGGTATTCTTGAACATCTTTATTGCACCAAATTTGAATATATAAAGCAGAAGCGGGATCCCCTTGAATTCGTATCTGGAAAGGTTGCAGGACCATTATCAGATGTGGACTTGATTTATTATGCCAAAGGGGATAAACCACCATGTCGACTGCGAACGGAATTTAATGGCACCCATTGCCATCTGCTAAACAAGTTTTATGAGTAAAATACTAACAAGGAGCGAGCCATGGCTAAAATCTACTATGACAAGGACGCAAACCTGGACATCATCAAGGGCAAGGTCATCGGCATTATCGGTTATGGCAGCCAGGGGCATGCCCATTCCCTGAACCTCAAGGACAGCGGATGCCAGGTGATTGTAGGCGAGCTTGAGGGTAGCGAGCCGTGGCGCAACGCCAAGAAGGCTGGCTTCAAGGTGGCAACCGCTGACGAGGTAGCCGAGGCCTCGGGCATTATCGTGATGCTCCTCCCCGATCAGCTTCAGCGCGAAGTCTACTATGGCTCCATTGAAAAGGGGCTCGCTAAGGGCAATATGCTGATGTTTGCCCACGGCTTCAATATCCACTATAACCAAATCCTACCACCCCCAGATGTGGATGTGAGCATGATCGCCCCAAAGTGCCCTGGGCACATGCTACGCCGCCTCTATACCGAGGGCTCTTGTGCCCCGGCGCTCGTCGCCATCCATCAGGACGCCACAGGCAAGGCTAAGGAAATCGCCCTTGCCTATGCCAAGGGCATCGGCTGCACCAGAGCTGGGGTTCTAGAGACCACCTTCGCCGAGGAGACGGAGACTGACCTCTTCGGGGAGCAGGTGGTGCTCTGCGGTGGCATTACCTCGCTGATTAAGGCAGCCTTCGAAACCCTTGTTGACGCTGGCTATCAGCCAGAGATCGCTTACTTCGAGGTGTGCCATGAGCTCAAGCTAATCATCGATCTCATCTACCAGGGGGGTCTCAGCTACATGCGCTATTCGGTGAGCGATACCGCAGAATATGGCGACTATACTCGCGGGCCAAGGATAATCGATGACTATGTAAGGGAGGAAATGTGGCAGATCCTCAGCGAGATTCAGGATGGCAGCTTCGCCCGCGAGTGGATACTGGAGAACCAGGCGGGATGCCCCAGCTTCAACGCCTACCGCCGCCATGAGGCCGAGCACGAGATCGAGGAGGTGGGCAAACGGCTCAGGGCAATGATGCCCTGGCTCAGGGGATAGGCAAGGAGGCAGCTATGACTTATAGCAGCGAGGAAATAGATAGGCTCCAGAAGCGATTAGAAAAAGCAGAGGATGACATTTTACTCATTGCGAAAACTATAAGCGCTGTGATGTGTGAAACAAACTATAATATGTTCCTCCGTCATTTTAGCGGCGAGGAATTCAAATCATATGTGGAGCGCTGGAGAAAGAAAGAGGAGTCCGCAGTAGATGAAATTTTTGAAGCAACAACGGTTCCGAAGGCATTGCAAATAGCCTCTGACTTTTATAGGGAATCCTTTGATTATGTTAAAGCTGCGAAAGTATCAACTGCCGAACAGGCTATGGACATTGCTCACTCCTTTATTAAGAAGTATAGTGGTTTTGCATTGCCATTGAAGTCGGTCAAGGAAGGCGATGTTTGGCATGTGGATATAGATGTGGGAGCTTTTGCTGTCAAAATAGCCAAGATTAGAGTAGATGCCAGGACTGGTGATATTCTGAGCTACGAGATACCGGAAAAATGAACCGAAGGGGAATGGCAGAAAAATATAAAGCCCAAAGCATTCACTATTTGGAGAATGCCTTTGCCTCTATGGTAGCCGGCGACGCCGAGAAGGCGGGCGAGTTTCTGTGGGGGAGCATGGCCGAAGCCCTGAAAGCGGTGGCGGCGAGCGAAGGGAGAGAGCTTATAGCGCACTGGGAGATTGGAGATTATGCCAGAGAGTTGGCAAAGAAACGCGAGGACAAGAGCATCTACGATGCCTATGGACACGCCAGCTATCTACATAGCAACTTTTACGAAGCTGGACTTAGAATGGAGGAGGTTCGCATTTACGCAGAGGACATAAGGAAAGCGGTGGGTAAGCTCCTCAGCCTCATTTAGGAGGCAGCCACCAACCGCTAGGAGGGCGAAAATGGAACGGGTGATCATTTTCGATACTACATTAAGAGATGGGGAGCAGGCGCCAGGGGCAACCCTTAATACCGAGGAGAAGCTGGAGGTCGCCAGGCAACTGGAGAGACTGGGCGTCGATGTTATCGAGGCCGGCTTCCCCATCGCCTCCCCGGGCGACTTCGAGGCAGTGCGCCTCATCGCCAGGGAGGTGAGAGAGCCCGTAATCTGCGCTCTAGCCCATGCCAATGCCGAGGCCATTGACCGTGCCTGGGAAGCGATAAAAGAGGCAAAGCGAGCCCGCCTTCATGTCTTCCTATCAAGCTCGGACATCCACCTCGCCTATCAACTGAGAATGGGGCAGGCTGAGACCCTGGAATTGGCACGCGATATGGTCGCTCGCGCCAAAGGGTATCTGGAGGATGTGGAATTCTCCCCCATGGACGCTACTCGCACCAGCCACCAGTTCATCTATCAAATCCTCGAGGCGGTGATCGAGGCCGGGGCAACAACGGTAAATATCCCCGATACCGTTGGTTACACCACCCCGGAGGAGTTCAGCCGCCTGATAAGAGGCATCTTTGAGAATGTGCCCAATATCCACAAGGTGGTGGTCAGCGTTCACTGCCACGATGACCTTGGGCTTGCGGTGGCCAACAGCCTGGCAGCGCTCACTTGTGGCGCCCGACAGGTGGAATGCACCATCAATGGCATCGGAGAACGAGCGGGGAATGCATCGCTTGAGGAGATCGTCATGGCACTCAGAACCCGCAGGGACTTCTTCGAGCTGACCACCAATATCGATACCACTCAGATTCATAAGACCAGTCGTCTGGTGAGCGAGCTTACTGGCTTCTCTATCCCACCCAACAAGGCTATTGTTGGGGCCAACGCCTTCCGCCATGAGTCAGGGATCCATCAGGATGGCATCCTGAAGGAGCCAACAACCTACGAGATCATGGATGCCCGCTCCATAGGGCTGCCCTCAAGCACCCTGGTGCTGGGCAAGCATAGCGGACGCCACGCCTTCAAGGCCCACCTCGAGGAACTGGGCTATACCCTGACCGAAGGGGATATCGAGCGCGCCTTCTCCGCCTTCAAGGAGATCGCCGACAAGAAGATAGAGGTAACCGACCGCGACCTTGAATCCCTGGTCGCCGAGGAGATGCGCACTACATCGGAAGCCTATCATCTGGAGCAAGTGCAAGTCTCGTGTGGCGACCGCAGCGTGCCCACCGCCACGGTAAAGCTTATCACCCCCGATGGCGAGGTCATCGCCGATGCCGCCCTGGGCACGGGACCCGTGGACGCCGTCTATAAAGCAATCAATCGCCTGGTGGGCGTGCCCAATACCCTCACCGAGTTCAGCGTCAAAGCGATCACCGAGGGCATCGACGCCATCGGCGAGGTGACGATAAGGATCGAGAGTGAGGGCAGGGTCTACACCGGTCGGGGCGCCTCCACAGACATCATCGTCGCCTCAGCCAAGGCATATATGAACGCCTTAAATAGGCTTCTGGCAGTGAAGGGCAAAAAGCAGGAGGTGTGAATGGCTGAAGAAAAGCTTGAGAGCCGCCTGGCGGGCCTGGAGCGCACCGATAAGATATTCCTGGCCTTGATCCTGACAAGCCTCTCATGTAGCCTCGCCGCCCTGATACTGGCCCTGGCAGTGCTAATTACCAGCGGGTAAAAGGGAGCGAAAATGGTAGAGAGGAACCTGAGAAAACTGAGTATAGCGAATACCTGAGCAATTCATCATGTATAGGAGGTAAATCTTGTCACCAGAACTGGAGATGGTGCTGCGCCTTTTGCTGGCGGTGGCAATGGGGGGACTCATAGGCCTCGAGCGGCAGCATGCCAAAAAGCCGGCCGGGCTTCGCACTCACGTCTTGGTTTGCATCGGTGCCGCCCTGTTTACCATCGCCTCCATATACGGCTTTGGAGAGGGCAGCGACCCGGCGCGGGTGGCCGCTGGTGTGGTCGCTGGCATCGGCTTCCTGGGCGCGGGCACAATCATACGCACTCCTGAGGGAATCCTGGTCGGCCTGACCACTGCCTCCAGCATCTGGGCGGTTGCCGCCATAGGGCTTGTCGCCGGGGCCGGCCTATATATCCTGACTCCGGTGGCCACCCTGCTCATGCTTATTGTGCTGAGGCTTCCGAAATGGATCGGCGGAGAATGACAGGATCGACCATAGCGGAAAAAATCCTCGCCGCCCATAGCGGAAAGGATAAGGTCAGCCCTGGCGAGTTCATCGATGTCAGGGTTGACCTCGTCATGGCAAACGATGTTACTGCCCCCATCGCCATCAGGGAGTTCGAGCGCATCGGCGTAAAAAGCGTCTTCGACCCAAAGAGGGTGGTGATGGTGGCTGACCACTTCGTGCCCAATAAGGACATCCCCTCAGCGGAGCAGGCGAAAATGATGCGAGAGTTCGCCATGAAGCAGGGATTGGTCTATTTTGAGGTGGGTAGAGGCGGCATCGAGCATGTGCTTTTGCCGGAGCAGGGCTTGGTGGTGCCCGGCGATGTGGTCGTCGGCGCCGACTCTCATACCTGCACCTATGGCGCACTGGGGGCCTTCGCCACCGGGATGGGCTCCACAGACATCGCCGCTGCTATGGCAACAGGCGAGATATGGATGAAGGTCCCGCCAACCATCAAGCTCCTTTATCATGGGAGGCCAGGGAGGTGGGTCGGCGGCAAGGATCTCATCCTTTATACTATCGGCGACATCGGAGTGGATGGGGCGCTCTACTGCGCAATGGAGTTTTGCGGCGAGGCGATCGATTCCCTATCAATGGACGGTCGCTTCACCATGGCAAACATGGCCATCGAGGCAGGCGCCAAGGCAGGAATCTTCAGGGTCGATAACAAGGCATCGGCTTATGTCAAGGCCCGCGCCCTGCGTCCCTACAAGGTCTACGAGCCAGATAACGATGCCCGGTATGAAAGGGTTATCGAATACAATGCCTCCAAGATCGAGCCCCAGGTAGCCTTCCCCCACCTGCCCTCGAACACCAGACCAATAAGCGAGGTGGGCGAGGTGAGGATCGATCAGGTGGTGATTGGCAGTTGCACCAACGGGCGCATCGAGGACATGGAGGTCGCCGCAGAGGTGCTTAAATGGAGGAGGGTTCACCCTGAGGTGCGCCTGATCATCATCCCCGGCTCTCAGGAGGTCTATCTTGAGGCGATGCGCCGCGGTCTAATCGAAGCCTTTGTCCGCGCCGGGGCAGCGGTAAGCACCCCTACCTGCGGTCCCTGTCTCGGTGGGCATATGGGGGTGCTCGCTCCTGGGGAAAGGTGCATCTCAACCACCAATCGCAATTTCGCGGGGCGGATGGGGAGCTCCCAGTCGGAGGTCTATCTGGCAAACCCGGCAATCGCCGCCGCCAGCGCGATTCTGGGGAGGATTGCGAGCCCGGAAGAAGTAGCCATCTAAGCTAAAAAGGGGAGGTTGCAATGTCAAAAAGATTTGATTTAGAACAATTTGCCAAAACCGCTGATGGAATCAGGAGAAAGGCAATAGCAGAAAACAGATTGGTAGATAATCCTTCTGATGAGGAATTAAGGTCAATTACGGAAAACGAGCCAGGGATTAAGAAAACAATATACGGGAATCTTGTTGCTGAAAGTGAACCTACCTCCAGAGCGGCGATGTTCACCAAGAACAGTGTTGACGATCCTTTCGGCGAAGAAGAACTGCAACTGTTAGCCCAATGTGAAAGGGCTCTGGCCAAGGAAAGACTGATTTCTATTGATAGGATTGTGGGCAATGAAAATAGTGGAACAGTAGTCAGGTTAATTATTCCTGAAAGATTTGCTCATATTGCCTATGGAGGAAAGAATCTTTTTCTACCGGTAAAAGGCGAGGGTAAAGAGCCAAAATATCAAATCTTATTTTTCGGTGATGAAGCCTTTGAAGCTAATAAGTCAAAGCCGCTTCCCCAAAAAGATATCACTATAAGATTGGCTATGCTAGACGATGGAAGGGTTATTAAAATAGTTAGGAACGGTAACTATATAGGTGAATATAAAAAGGGGGTTTTTGCCGCAGAGGATTGGAATGCTAAAACTAGAGGCGCGGGAATCTTCTTGCACGCCGGTTGTAGAGAGGATTACCTTCGGTCAGTGCATGGGGATTACCGAAATGTTAAAACCTTGCTTATCGCATTAAGTGCCAATGGGAAAACAACCACGTGTAGCAAGCTCCTGGCAAGAAAAGGCAGAGAGATATCCTGGCTTATCCAGGACGATGGCGGAACCCTGATGCCTGACGGTTCTTTTCACGGTTTTGAAGCTGGAGGGCTGTTCGTAAAAACAGAGAGTGTGAATGTAGGGGAGCAAGCGGAAATATTCTACGGCTTATTAAAACGGGAAACGGTGTGGGAAAATGTTCATGTTACCGAAGAGGGAGACTTTGATTTTTACAATTTCGAAAGAACATCAAACGGAAGGGCGGTTATACGCAGAAGAGACTTTATGCACGCCGCTTCTTATATTGATGTTGATAGGGTTGATAACCTAATTCTTATCACCAGAGGACCGCGGATCCCTGCGATATCAAGATTGAGCCGGGAGCAAGCGGCAGCTTTAATGGTTTTAGGACAAGCGATGGAATCCTCAGCAGGTGACCCCACCCAAATAGGAAAGATTAGAACTGAGTTTTTCTATGATCCCTTTGTAGCCGGTGATAGAGCGGAGCATGCAAATAGGTTCTATGAAATACTGCGAGGTCTCCCTCATATGAATTACTTCCTGTTAAATACAGGCGGGGTGGGTGAAGGAGTGCTTTACAAGGATATTAGGTTGGAATATACGATGGGTATTTTAGATTCTTTATTGAGAGGAGGTCTCGAAGATTGGGTAGATTCACCTGCTGGCTTTCAGGTGCCAAAAGCGATAAGGACAGTGGACGAGATTTACCTGTCCCCGGAAAAGCTCTATTCGAGAGCCGAATTTGAGGAAAAGCAGAGACAACTCAGCCGCATAAGATGTGAAGCTGTAGAAAAAATCGGCGGTGTCCTGCATCCCAACATAAGAAATGTTTTCAAGCTTTAAGGACATATGGAGATGCTGGCTCATGGGGAGCGCCGCATCGCCACCACGCCACAACTTCGCCGGCCGGATGGGTAGCCCCTCAGGCGGAGGTCTACTTGGCAAGCCCGGCAATCGCCGCCGCCAGCGCGATACTGGGGCAGATCGGGGGGCGGAAGGAGGCTTAGGCGAAAGTCGGTACAAGGACATATAGATGGCAAAGTGGTTAGTTAGACTCAAAGGCGAGAAGTTTGACTTGGAGGATCTTCCTCGATTACTCCATTCCCCTGAACTCGCTGTCAGCGAGGAAAACGGCTTCTACTATTTACAGTCTTCCGAATTCGAATCACTGACTTCATCAGACGAAGTTCGCAAACGGGGGATCGATTTAATCGATAAGTTGAATGGAGCCGCAAAACTATATAGAGGTAACTTCCAGGATGTGTCAGAAGACGGCATCACCCATGTTGAAGACGATGGAAGATGCCATCGTTATGTTTACCTTGAGGGTACTGTTACAGGGCGAGGAAAACTACGCGCAAATGCAACTGTCATTAGCCCCGATGGCACCGAAAAGAAAGTTGACCAACCTACCAACCTAGAAACTTGGATAGGCATAGCGAACAAATATAAACCTGTGGCAGATGCTCTTCACTTTTTCCGACAACATAGTTGGGTCAACCTTTACAAAGTGTACGAGATAATAAGAGATGATGTAGGTGGCGAGAATGCCATCATAGCGCAACATCGGGTTTCAAAAGGGAAACTAAAGCGGTTTAAGCAAACTGCTCAAAGCAGAGCTGCTCTTGGCGACTATGCTCGCCATGCTAGCAAGAAGTACAAACCACCTGCTCAGCTAATGTCTCTTTCTGAGGCGAAATCGATGATAAAAGATATTCTTATAAATTGGATGCAAACTAAAACATAGTTATTATATCTGCGGGCCTTCGCCTAACAGCGGATAAAAGGCTTCTTTTCACTTTGCCCAAATTGCCCTTGGGCAACTTCTTGTAGCTGCAAAACGCTATCTGAAATAGCGGGAGATTTCGAGAAGGCGGATACAGCTTGAAACTCAAAGGCAAAGCCCATAAATACGGCGCTAATATCGATACCGATGCCATCATCCCCGCTCGCTACCTAAATCTGTCTGACCCCGATCAACTGGCGGGTCACTGCATGGAGGGCATCGATAGCGATTTCCTGAATCGGGTGCAGCCCGGCGACATCATCGTGGCCGCTACCAACTTCGGCTGCGGCTCCTCACGGGAGCACGCCCCCATCGCCATCAAGGCGGCGGGCATATCCTGCGTCATCGCCCGGAGCTTCGCCCGCATCTTCTTCAGGAACGCCATCAACATCGGCCTCCCTCTCCTCGAATGCGCCCCAGCCGGGGAGATCGAGCAAGGCGACGAGCTTGAGGTGGAGCTTTCCAGCGGCGAGATCAGGGATATCACCAGGGATAAGCTTTTTAAGGCCGAGCCATACCCTGATTTCATGCTCGAGCTTATCTCGGCAGGGGGGCTCATCGAGCATACGAAGAAAAAGATAGAGGCGAGGAGGTCTCTGTGAAATTTGATATCACCGTGCTCCCCGGCGACGGCATTGGCCCTGAGGTCGCCGCTGAGGGGGTCAAGGTCCTTGAGGCAGTAGGCAAAAGATACGGGCATTTTTTCAAACTGGACTATGGGCTTATTGGGG
Source organism: Dehalococcoidia bacterium (assembly GCA_014859165.1). GTDB lineage: Bacteria > Chloroflexota > Dehalococcoidia > E44-bin15 > E44-bin15 > Kmv38. Next base: position 17,323 of record JACUUT010000004.1, on the reverse strand, counting down.
GAGTAGCTATAGATCAATTCGGGGTCGCCTTGACGAAAGAGACGCTGGCGATGTGCAAAAGATGTGACGCCGTGCTCCTTGGGGCGGTCGGCGGCCCCAAGTGGGATGACCCCAGGGCGAAGGTTCGCCCGGAGGATGGGCTTCTCGGCCTCAGAAAGGGGCTCAGGCTCTTCGCCAACTTACGCCCGGTAAAGGTTCTCCCCGTGCTCATTGACTCGACCACCATAAAGCCAGCTACCATTAAAGGCATTGACCTCATAATAGTTCGAGAGCTCACCGGGGGGCTTTACTTCGGTAAGCCCAAAAAACAGTGGCAAACAACAAGAGGGAGGAAAGCGGTAGATACCCTTTCATACTCCGAAAAAGAGATCGAGCGCATCCTCAGGGTTGGTTTTGAGCTTGCCCGCAGCCGGCGCAAGAAGCTAACCTCGGTGGATAAGGCCAATGTGCTCGAATCATCCAGATTATGGAGGCAGATCGCTATCGAGCTCTCCCAAGATTATCCCGATATCGGGCTTCAGCATATGCTGGTCGATGCCTGCGCGATGAGACTCATCCAGCGCCCTGCCGATTTCGATGTCATCGTCACCGAGAACATGTTTGGTGACATCCTCACCGATGAGGCATCGATGCTCGCTGGCTCGATGGGTATGTTGCCCTCGGCAAGTCTAGCGGGAATCCCGAAAGCGGGCGAAAAAACCTTTGGCATGTATGAGCCCATTCATGGCAGCGCCCCGAGAAGGGCGGGGCAGAACATCGCTAACCCCATCGCTATGATCACAAGCGTAGCCATGATGCTCCGCCATTCCTTCGGTCTAATAAGGGAGGCCGAGACGATTGAAAATGCGGTGAACGATGTCTTAGAACAGGGCTACCGCACCTATGACATAATGGAGGAAGGCAAGACCCAGGTGGGCACCAAGGAGATGGGGGATATGGTGGCGGAGAGGGTGGCTTGAAGCCCCGACAGGTCGGGGAATTGCTCTTCTAGTAGTTGGCTTCCGAGCATCAATTATATCGTGTTTAGCAGATGAATTTTGTCGGGGGTTGACAAGTCGCCTTTCTCATGCTATTCTTGTTAGAACAAGCGTTCGAGAAAGGGGTAAAGGTGAAAGAACTTTCCGCCAAGCAGTCTCGCATTCTCAACTTCCTCCATCACTTCCTCGATGATAACGGCTACCCGCCCACCATCAGGGACATCGCTAAGGGATGCAAGATCAGCTCCACCTCCGTTGTAGATTACAACCTGAGGATTCTGGAGAGGGAGGGCTATATCCGAAGGGATCGGGAGGTTTCCCGAGGCATTGAGCTGGGCGCGCGGCGCATCGTGCGCGTGCCCGTCATTGGCTCCATCGCCGCAGGTGAACCAATACCGGTGCCCACCCCTGACACATGGAGCTCAGAGGAAACGGAGTCCCTTGAGCTCACCGAGGAGCTAACCAGAGGTAAAGAGGGGGTCTATGCCCTAGAGGTGAAAGGCACATCGATGATCGATGCCCTGATCGGTGACGGCGACCTGGTGCTGATGCAGCAGGTGGCGACCGCGGAGAATGGGGAGATGGTGGCGGTGTGGCTGAAGAGGGAGAAGGAGGCTACCCTGAAGCGGTTCTACTTGGAGCCGGGGCGGGTCCGCCTTCAGCCCGCCAATGAGGAGATGCCGCCCATCTACGCCGACCCGGAGAATGTGGCGATTCAGGGCAAGGTCATCGGGGTGATACGGAGAGTAGGATAAAAACTTGTGGATACAGTATAGTTTACATTTGGAACAAAAGTTAATAAAATAGCAAGACAGGGGGGAAGAAATGATTCAAGCTGAAGATACTAAACTGCTTGACATCGGTTATAAGAGGATATGTGAGTGCCCTCCAAATCACATTAACTGTCTGACTGCTAAGGAATGGATTCGAAACCAAGTAGCCATCTGGGATTTCTTCTATGAGAAGAGGGATATACGGGATAAGAACATTCACCCTGCTGTATTTCCGATTGCTCTGCCAGCGAAGTGTATAAAGTTATTCACGCATGAAGGAGAGTTAGTCATTGACCCATTTGTAGGAATAGGCACTACTCTTGTAGCTGCACAAGACTTGAACAGGAATGCTGTTAGCTTTGACTTAAGCGAAAAATACACAGAGATTGCAAAGTCTAGATTAGCACAAGGTAGCCTACTTAACGATACTAAACAAATCGCTATCGCGGATGATGCTCACAATATACCGCAATATTTGAAGGAGGGTACAGTTTCCTTGTCTGCATGCGTATCCTCAGAGCCTTTAAAAGGCTAGACCTGAATTGTCCAATTAGTCGAAGGTGAAAGTCCATGATTGTGAGAGAGTCTCAGGTTGAAGATGTTTTAGCCACATACCCCGACATAGCGAAGGAAATCTTAGGAATAAAGGAGGACCTGACACTCCTTGCACGCCAAAAAGTTATGCCTAGTGGTCAGAGAATAGATCTGCTATTCGTAGCAGATTCTCGCCTCAAGCTTGTAGAACTGAAAGTGGAAAAATGTATATCAGATTTTGTATATCAAGTTAGAGATTATAGGACAGAACTGATAGAACTACAGAATGGTAATAAACTCGTAGCTGGAGATATCGATGCATTTCTCTTATCACCAGAGATCGACCAAGAACAAAGGGATTTATGTGAGGATGCCGGAATCATACCCCGTGAATATCTGCCTCAAGATGTATTGGACGCGTTCTTTTCAAGGCTGCGAAGCTTTGCAAATTTCATCACCCTAAAACCTGCTGATCATGGATTATGGCAAATTCATCTTCTTAACAGGTTACTGTATGCCTTATCCGAGAAGAAGATGAGGAAAGAACTAGCCCAAGATACAGGACTTTCCCTAAGTACTGTAAGTAGTTATTTCCGCTTAGCCAAGGATCTCTACCTTATGGAAACAACTGATGACAAAAAATATCAACTTACCACTTTAGGCAAAAAGTATGTTTGGGCAAGAGACATCAAAGCGCCTATCGACTTTATATCTGATGAGCAATCTCGAATCCTTCAGGATTTTATCATAAAAGACCCCTTCATAAGTCGCACTGTATTTGGAATTTATACAATGGTGGAGACGGTTTTCACTCTATCAAAGAATACTTACCCGGTTCCACTTGATATGGTAATGAGCTATTTTAGAGAAAGCTCCGGGAAATATTTTGAGTGGTCTGCAAGGAAGACTATGTTAGATGTGAACAAGATGTATTCTAACTACGCTGCAGAATTAGGTCTTATTGGTCGGATTGGTGATAAATTCTATATAACGCCAGACGGCGTCAGATTCATTCTTCTGCTTCAACTACATAAAACAATTAAAATCATAGATGCATTAGGCATTTCGAGGTGATTTACATGAAAAAAGTTATGAAAGAAATATGTAATGAATGCGGCAAGTCAGTCAAGTTTGGTTCAGGCAGATTTGTGAACCGAATATCAGATTTTAACACGCGGGCATATAGGAAAAGCATGGGGAAGCCATATCCAGAAGGAGACTTTATTTGTGAGGAATGTGACTTACGTATCAATTGTGAAGGCACATCGAGACAATGTTACCAGTCTGATAACTCTCTTCACGTTCAACAGGAAAGCTTGGGTAATGCAACCTCTCGCAGCGATCCGAGCCTACGGTACGCCAGACCAAAATGGGCGTCTTGGGCTGTACTTTACCATGAGCCAGCAGCCCAATAGTTCAGGATTGTTCCTGACGGTCACGGATGAAGTAGTATCAGTACAGCACACATCTGGTAAAACCCTAGCGCGTTGGTTCACTAAGGACTTGAGCGTGCAGTTTCAGGCGAAGATGCCGGCTCTGATACTTGTTACTGCCAGAACTGAAATGCGCGGCGATGTTGAATATTTCAACTATTACCGAGCAAGATTGCTTACTGGAAGTTCACCCACTCTCGTCGCTGACCAGATACGGCGGGGCACCATACTGATTGACCTAAGACTTCATGATGCAATCACGCACGCCAGAAATCACGGTACAGGCTTTCGAGCCGGTGAGGCTTCTTTAGACCAGTTGTTCACTAAGGTAGAGACCCTGTAGCAACGCTGAAAATAGCACCGATTTCAAAGCTTATTGTTTACATAAGCTTTTGCACAGCCCTACTATAATAGTTGCGGGGATTACTCCCTGACATTGCACGAAAGTGAGTTGAGCATGTATAGGCAGTTCAACGAAAGAGCAGGAATTTCCATTGAGCAAGGTACTGGGAAAGTCCCTGACGATGGGAAGTACTATGTTTTACAAGACGGCGAGATTGTTGGAACTTTTAAGAGCTTAAAAAAAGCAGAGGGAACCTATAAAAAGCTTATAAAGGAGAAAAGGTTACCACCGCTTGAGACACCTGCCAAATTGTCAAGGGAGCAGATACTAAAAAGTGCTTGGGATCTTCGCTCCAACAAGTCGTTGCTTGGTGATGGATGGAGTCCTAAAGGCAGAAAGAGCGGAAGATTTCATAAATCGCGCTAGTACTCCTAATAACAAAAAGCAAGGCACAAAGGTTACCACTTGGGAATATCCGTTGCTCGATGGCTCAAGAAGAACCCTCGTTCAGCGAGTCGGGGATGGCTCAATCATAACAAGGTTTGAAAAGACCCCACCCCCCACCAGACCAACAGATGTTGTCTGTCCCCATTTTCTGGAGCTAAAGTGGGCAACAGGCTGCCCCTTCGATTGCGCCTGGTGTTACCTCAATGGCACACTGAGGTTTACACCCAGAAAGGCTAATCCCTATGTCAAGGATTATGGCAAAATTGAGCAGCATGTGCGAGCCTTCCTCGGGAATGTCGGCGGGCGCGAGGAGGTGCTAAATACGGGCGAGCTTGCTGACTCTCTGATGTGGGAGAGAAACGGTTACCCCTTCTCTAAATTCATACTTTCGCTCTTTGGTGAACAGAAAAGGCATAGTGTGCTTTTCGTAACAAAATCCAAAAACATCGAACACCTGCTTGAAGGCGACCACCGAAATAATGCCATAATTAGCTTTAGCTTGAACGCTGACAGTGTAGCGAGGAGATTTGAAAAGGGCGCTCCAACAGTGGCAGACCGTATAGAGGCCGCAAGCAAGCTCGCAAGCGCAGGTTACGAGGTCAGGATTCGCATAGACCCGATGGTGCCGGTGCTCAATTGGGAGGAGGGCTACAAGGAGGTAATTGACCTTGTTTTCTCCAAATTCGTCCCATCGCGAATCACCCTTGGTTCTCTCAGGGGCCTTCAAAGCACAATAAATCAAGCCACTGATAAATCATGGGTAGATTATCTCACTGAGAGATCAGGCTGGGGCAGAAGAATCGCATTTAATACGAGATACTGGATGTATTACAAGCTCATAAAATACTTGGAAGAAAAGCATGCCTACACCGATATCGCGCTTTGTAAGGAAACTCTGGAAATTTGGGACAGACTTGGCATGGACTATCGAAATATTAAATGCAATTGCGTGCTGTAGCCTTTGCGGGGGGAAAAACAGCGGGGCTGGCCATATCCCGCTACCGCTGGGGCTCGATGATCACCTTGATAGAATTGTGGTCCTTGGGGTGGGTGACAAGCTGGAAGCCCAGCCCCGTCTCCGCCAGGCTCAACCGATGGGTGATCATCTCACGCACCCGCACACTGCGGCTTCGGATCAGCTCCAGTGCCGCCGCCGAGTCCACCGGGGGGCCGGCGTAGGCGCTGATGAGCGTTATCTCAGTGCGGAAGAAAAGCTCATTCACCGGAATCGGAATAGTGACGTCCTGCTTTGTCGACGCGAAGATGAGAACCGTGCCTCCACGCTCCACCGACTCGAGCGCCTGGGTAAGCCATGCCCCACGGCATAATATAATCAGGTCAGCTAGCCGTCCGTCGTTGAGCTCCCGCAGGCGAGCGGGCACGTCCTCTTCGGTGGGGATCACAGCATCGGCCCCAAACTGTCGTGCCGCCTCCAGCCGGTAAGGGATGGTGTCCATCGCCACCACCCGACCTGCCCCCAGCGTGCGGGCCAATGCCACATGGAGCAGCCCTGTCATGCCGCTACCGACAACGAATACGCTTTGGCCCGGCGCGAGGCGTGCTAGCCTTTGCCCGCGCACCACGCAGGCCAGCGGCTCGGTAAAAGCCCCCTCTTCGAAAGATACCTCATCGGGGAGCAGAAACACCCCTCGGTCCACGTTGATCGCTGGCACGCGAATATACTCAGCGAAGCCACCGGGGTCGAAATTCGTGTGGCGGAGGGTCTCGCAGACGCTATGATGGCCGCTCAGGCAGTAGTGACAGGTATTGCAAGGGACATGATGAGCCACGGTGACCCGCTCGCCCTCTTTATAGTGATCTACACCATCCCCCACCTCTACAATCTCGCCCGCAATCTCATGGCCCAGCACCAGGGGTGCCCTGTGGATGCGATACCATTCCATCGCATCGCTGCCGCAGATACCACTGGCCATAACCCGCACCAGCAGCTCGCCGGGGCCGATTTGTGGGATGAGCATCTCCTCCAGCCGCACATCGTTGTTGTTATACCACATTGCAACGCGCACAATGATTCTCCTTCGCCTAAGACTTGTTCATAATCACAGCTTCTGCAAGGATTTTCCAAAATCTTTTACCTTGGGCGCTTTTTCCCCCTTGCCCGGCTCGATACTATGCCCTTCTTCTCTCAAGCGGGTTGCTTGCGCTTCTGTGCCGCCGGGTAACTTTTCGTTTAAGCTGCCGTCTGCCTTGATCACCCGCCAATAGGGTGTTATCTCTTTTTCCCCTCTGCTCAAATCTTCCTCTGCCGCTTCAGCCGCAATCCGAATAAAGATGCCCGTTGTCAACGGGCAGGTGAAATCAGCATGGAAATCCTCCGCCAGTCGCTCCCTGATTTGGTTCACAGTGGCAAGCTTTCCTTTTTGGATCCGGCGCATCAGGCTATCAACATCGAGGGGCCTGGGGATAAGCATTTTCCCTCGTCCTCGCGGATCATCAACCACCTCGGGCTCTCGCTCTATCTCCAGCTTTTCTCGCCATGTTTTGCGTGGTTTGGGCATAGTAACACCTCCTAAAGTTTTCGGGCTTTGCGAAGTGCGAAGCATTTTGGGTGAACGAAAAGAGCCGCAAAGCCCTGGTTATCTACTGTATTTGCCTACCTATTATCATATCTCCATAGAGGCTTTGATCTCATTTATCCAAGATTTCTCAATATCTCTAAGGCTTGTCCAAGAACCGTGGAGTGTTCTCACGAGCTCTTCGAGTGTCATGAAGTTGTCTTCTACGAATGCTCGTGGGCTAATTGCAATTATTCCAATGGGCTTCAAATGCTTAGCACGCTTGAGAATGCTATCAAAATCTGTCGCTATAAAATAATCCCACCCTCCGAGGGCTGCTTGACACACGTGCTCAACGTCTTTTCTATCGGGAAGAAGTTCGCTTACTTTTTTGAGTAAGTGCTCAGGGACAGGGAGTAACTCAGGGAATAGAGTCTTCGCTGCGAGAAGATCATATACCTGTAGCATAGTGCTTTTCTTCTCTCTTGCAAGGACAGAGCGAATAGGCATACTTTTTAGTTCTTCTTGCATGATAGGTGAAGAGCCAAATTCGAGTTCCCATTGATCGTCCAAGTCCAATAGATAGTATAGAGCGATATACTCAAGTATCCATTTCTCAGGAGGCCGTTTTACATCTCGTAGACGCAACTTATCTCCACCGTGAGTCTGAAGGAGAACAAACATATCGTTCACAATACATGTATCAAAGTATAGACGCATGACTCATCATTCTCCCAAATAAACTCTTTGGCAAATATTGCAGATAACAACCATATACTCGAACTCTGGGTTCGTCTAATCAGGCTGTTACTATTGCTTCCTGCTCTTCACACCATCGTATATCTCCTGGGCCTGTTTTGGGGTTGCGTTTTCATGAACGATGGCGCGTAAGGCCTTTGCCATTGCCACCGGATAGTCGTTCTGCCAGATGTTCCTCCCTAGATTCACCCCTATAGCGCCTTTTTGAATGCCATCGTGAACAAACTCGAATACCTCAAGCTCGGTGTCTACCCGGGGGCCGCCGGCCATGACTACCGGAACGGGACAGCCATTGGTAACCTTTTCAAAATTTTCGCACCAGTAGGTTTTTACCACACGTGCCCCCAACTCGGCAGCGATGCGAGAAGCTAATGCAAGGTAGCGGGCATCTCGTTTTTCAAGCTCTTTACCCACAGCGGTAACGGCCATCACCGGAATGCCATACTTTTCGCCTTCATCAACGAGCTTCGACAGGTTGAGTAGCGACTCGTGCTCATAATCGGTGCCCACAAAGATAGAGATGCCTACTGCGGCCACATTAAGGCGGATGGCCTCCTCCATAGAGGTGGTGAGCCCTTCATTGGCCAGGTCTTTGCCAACCATGCTGGTGCCCCCAGACACCCTGAGAATGATCGGTTTAGCATTGTTGGGGTCTATCGATGAGCGCAATACACCTCTGGTAACAAAGAGGGCATCACAATAAGGGAGAAGCGGCTTAATAGTTTCACCTGGTTTTTCCAATTTTCTAGTAGGCCCTTGAAAATACCCATGGTCTATCGGCAAAAAGCAACAGCGCCCATCTGATTGGATTAGTTGTGCCATACGGTTTTTCATTCCCCAGTCCATGCGAGTAACCTCCTTTCTCCAGCCTCATGTCTTCAGTTTAGTGGCGGGCTTCAGGTTAGTCAAGTCGCTTTTAGAGGATTGTTTACCAACCCCTCACCCTTTGTCCCTCTCCCCTTATGAAGGGAGAGGGAAAGAATTTCTTAAAGGAGCTTTGCCCCTCTCTAAACTCTCTTCCCCCTCTCCTTGAGAAGGAGGGAGGTTAAGAAGATAATGGGCACCTCACTATGAAAAAGTGAAGTGCCCATCTTTCAAAGCCTCACAAGAAGAGCTAGATCTTCCTATCGCTCTCGCCTAATCCGAAGAAGGGAGGGGCCTGGGCTTCTGAAGCACCATCTCCTTATCGCAGCAAACAACCGACCCCTCGCCCGCCTTAACACACAATACCTCGGTTCCACATACCTCGCATTTAAACCTCTTGCCTAATTGATTTGGCATTCGCCATCCCCCTTTCCTGAACTATCGGCAGCTTATAGGCTTATGTCTTGAGGGTCATCGGCTGACCACAGCACTTGAGGTTGCCCTCACCTCCTTTAGTAACGATCATCTCAGAACCACACTTCACACAGATATATCTTTTGCCCAATTGGTTCGCCAATTTAGCGCCACCTCCAAATTCAAATTCATTTATAATTATAGCCATCTTTCAAAGCCTGGTCAACACCTTTGCACCAAAGGGTCGCCCTTTTGACCTGGGGCAAGTAAGGTGATAGAATTTAGAGGCAATATCCCATCGTAGGAGGACAAATGTCGGGTCATTCCAAATGGGCCCAGATTAAGCGCCAGAAGGGGGTGGCGGACACCAGAAGAGGGCAGCTCTTCACCAAGTTAAGCCAAGAGATTATGCATTCGGTGCGCAAGGGGGGCAGTAGCCTCGAGACGAACTTCCGCCTTCGCCTGGCGGTGCAAAAGGCGCGTGATAACAATATGCCCCTGGAAAATATTGAGCGGGCGATCAAGCGAGGCGCTGGGGGAACTGAAGGGGTAAATCTCGCCGAGGTCACCTATGAAGGCTACGGCCCCGGGGGTGCGGCGATCCTTTTGGAGGCGCTCACGGACAATCGCAATCGCACCGCAGCGGAGGTCCGTAGCCTGTTCTCACGAGGCGGTGGCAGCTTAGGGGAAAATGGCAGTGTCACCTGGATTTTCGAGCCCAAAGGGGTAATTACTGTTGAGACGGTGGACGCTGAGGAGTTGGCCTTCTATGTTATCGACGCGGGCGCTGAAGACATCAAGATTCTCGACAGCTCTTTGGAGATCCATACTAAGCCTGAGGACCTGGAAAGGCTGAGAAAGTCCTTAGAGGAAAGAAACCTCACTATCGTCTCCGCCGAGGTATTGATGGTGCCCAAGAATATAGTGATGCTGGAGGAAAAGGCGGCGCTTCAGACCCTGAGGCTTCTGGATAAGCTGGAGGAACTCGATGAGGTGCAACGTGTGTTCACCAATGCCGACTTCCCCGATGAGGCCCTGGTAAAGTATCGCAGTCACCCTTCCGCGGAAGGGAAAGGATGAAAAATGCGAATCTTAGGCATCGATCCGGGCACAATAAGCATGGGCTACGGTGTGGTCGATGAGGAGGGCGAAATTAGCTTGGTGGATTGTGGGGCCTTGACCACCCCCCCCAGCGCACCACTGGCGGAGCGCCTTCACACCTTATACCTGGGGCTCATCGACATCATCGTCCGCTATCAGCCCTCGGAGGCGGCCATCGAAGAGCCCTTTGTCGCTAAGAATGTTCGCTCCGCCTTAACGATGGGGCAGGCGATAGGGGTAGCTACGGTGGCTATGGCGGAAAAGGGCATCCCAGTTTATCAATACACCCCAAATCAGGTGAAGTTAGCAGTGACCAACTATGGGCACAGCGGGAAGAGGCAGATTCAGGAGATGGTGAGGATCCAGTTGGGGCTTTCCTCCCCCCCCGAGCCCTCAGACGCTGCCGATGCCCTGGCGGTGGCGATATGCCACATCCAGGAGAGACGCCTCGCCAGGATAGTGGCTGTAGGGGAAGGAAAATGATCGCTGGTATTGAAGGAACCCTCCAGTCCCGAAGCGCCAATGGGGCGATCATCAAGGTTGGCGGGGTGAGCATTCAGGTTCACATGCCATCCTCAACCCTGGCTTCGCTGGGGGCTATCGGTGAGGAGGTTCATCTCTATACCCACCTCCACCTCAAGGAGGACAACGTGAGCCTCTACGGCTTTGCCTCCACCGATGAGCTAGAGCTCTTCCGGATGCTCATCGGCGTTAGCGGCGTGGGACCTAAGGTTGCCCTGGCGATGCTCTCGGCAATGAACCCCAGCCAGCTTGCCCTGGCCATTGCCACAGGAAACATCGATCTCCTCTCCCAGGTGCCCGGCGTGGGCAAAAAGAGGGCAAGTCGCCTCACGCTGGAGCTCAAGGAGAAGCTGGAGAGCGCATGGTTCGCTGCTCCGACGGCTGAGGGGGACACCGAGGTGATTGCAGCGCTGACCAGCCTGGGCTACACCACATCGGAGGCCACCTCCGCCGTGGCCACGCTTCCCGACTCCCCAGAGCTCACCATCGAGGAGAGGGTCAGGCTGGCCTTGCAATACTTCGGTTCTGGTCAATAGAAAAGGTGATGAGGGGGTAATAGTGAATAAGGATTTGCTTGAGCTTTTGGCCTGCCCGGAGTGTGGGTCGGGGAATCTGACGCTCCTTTCCGACCCCGATTTTATCGGGGTGGCCTGCTCCTCCTGTGCCGCCCGCTATCCCATCCGCAACGGCATACCGCAGATGTTGCCTGCCCCCCTCGGTGCCACCCTCCGGGAGAAAAATACCTACTTGGGGAGGCTGCGGGCTTCGAGGGTTGAGGGGAAGGAAACGGAGACGGAAAACATAGAGATCGACCGCTTTATGTGGGAGCACCAGCTCTACAATTGGGGCAAAGAGGTGATCTATAGGGATTCCAAGGCAGCAGACATCTTTTTTTCCTATACGGAAAAGGGGGCGAGAGCGCTGTGCCAGTTTCTTAAGCAAAGGGTTGGCGGAGTCGATGGCAAGCGCCTGCTTTATGTGGGGTGTGGAAACGATCGCCTGGTGTCTCTGCCTCTCGAGCAAGAGGGGGCCTTCATTGTTAGTCTTGATATTGTGAGCGAGCCACTGGAGGACCTGAGACAGGCAGGGGTGCAAAATTGCGTCTGTGGCGATGCTCGCCGTCTTCCCTTCCAAGCTGAAGCCTTCGATGTGGTATTCTCCAAGGGCTCTGTTCATCATTCTCACCCCATAGCCGAGCCCCTTGGGGCAATGGCGAGGGTAGTAAAGCGCAGGGGGCACATCATCATTGCCGAGCCCAGTAAATACATGCTCTCTCACCTGCACAGATTGCTTCTACCCGCTGGATTGGGATACCCTACACCCTATGAAGATGCCATCTCAGCCCAAGAGGTGATTGGCATCCTTGGCAAGGAGGGTATTTCCCGGTTTCAAATCGCAACCCTCACCCACGCCCCCCCCGGGACCCCGGCACCGATCGCACGCTTATGGGAACGCCTGGGGAAGGCGATGCCCTGGCTATTTAACCGCTTTGCCTTTGAGTTTATGGTATATGGGCAAAAGACTTAAGGAGGACTTGAATGAGAATCGCTTTTACTTACATCGATCCCAGCTATCGGGTTATGGGACCATTCCATGTTGGGATCGCCTCGCTCATCGCCTATTTGAGACGAGGGGGACATGAATGCCAATTCTTCCACCTAAGGGGCGAGGTGGGCAAGGGGGAATATGTCGATTTCCTTAAAAAGAATCGCCCTGATGCGGTGGCCTTCTCCATAATGACAAATGCGTTCCCCCATGTTGCCCCGCTAGCCAAGCTGACCAAGAGCTACTCGGAAGCGCTCACCATATGTGGCGGGATACATGCCACCCTGAGCCCCGAGGAGGTGATCGCTCTAGAGGGCATCGATGCCCTCTGCATCGGCGAGGGGGAGGAGGCGCTTTTCGACCTTTGCCAGGGCCTGGAAGAGGGAAAAGATGTCTCAAATATACCTAATCTGTGGGTTAAAAAGGGCGGAAAAGTGCACCGAAACCCCCTGAGACCGCTCATTGAGGACCTGGACTCGCTCCCCTTTTTAGACCGAGAGATTTTCCCTTATGAAGAAAGCTTCGATCTGGGCTTTATGAAGCGGGGCGTCTTTATGGCTTCTCGCGGCTGCCCCTACAATTGTAATTACTGCTGCAATCACGCCGTGAAGCAGTTATATGGCGGCAACAGGTATATCAGGTTCAGGAGCGTCGACCACCTCCTTGAGGAGGTGGAGACGGTGGTCCGAAACTTCCCGCAGGTCGAATATAACGTCTTCCACGACGACCTTTTGCCGCTCTCGAAGCAATGGTTCGAGGATTTCACTCGGGAGTATCAGAGAAGGATAAAGCTGCCCTTCGAGATGAACTGCCATCCCAACCTGATGGAACGGGAGGTTGCCCAGATGGCGAAGTCGGCGGGATGTTCCTTGATTCGCTTTGGGCTGGAAAGCGGCAATGAGCTCATTCGGCGCAAGGTCCTCGACCGCCATGTTGGCACCCAGCGCATCATCGATGCCTTCGCCTTTTGCGATAAGGCAGGGGTCAAGACGCTGAGCTACAATATGATCGGCCTCCCTTATGAAACGAGGCCCCAAATCATGGACACCATCAAGCTCAATGCCAGGGTGAAACCGAAGGTATTCCATGTCTCCATCTTCTATCCCTATCCCGGGACAAAGGCCTACGAGATATGCAAGAGGGAGGGGTTTCTGACCGATAAATACTTCGACAGCTTTTACGAGGATACCGTCCTGGTGCAAAAGGACGCCTCCCCGGAGCAACTGAATGCCTTTAGGAGGCACTTTGACTGCTTGGTGCGGCTCTATTCCCGGTGTTATAAGATGCCGGGATTTACGGGCAAATTGTTCGAAAAAATCGTTGACCTCGGGATCTTAGCGGCCACTAACCAGCACATACTGCGAGCATTGGACAGGATACCTCGACAAAGGGTGAAAAAAGCGGGCGCCGGCACGTGCTATACTTTAGGGGACGGGGAGGTCAGGGTCTGGGGCGAGGAGTAAGGAGGGTATTATGGAGACCGTGATATATGTAATTTTCGCTATAGTTGTCCTGGCGCTGCTAACGGTGATTGTGGTGCTGGCGCTCAGGCCGCGGCGGATTCCAGAAATCGCCAGCATGGAGCAGAAGCTCCTCTTCGCCCTGGCATCGCAAACCTCGATAAAAGAGATACAGGATATGCTAAAGGGACTGCCCCACGACCTGGTGCAGTCGATAACGGGGAGCCTGAGCAAGCGGACGGGGAAGCTCAACGAGCTGATGGCCACCTTCGAGCTGACGCAGTACGACCGGCTGTTCTACCTGGGGGAGCCCATCGACTTTGTGGGGATCAAGTATGATGAGGGGGTGGACTTCATCGAGGTGAAGACCGGCAAGTTCCGCCTCACCGAGGATGAGAAGAAGCTGCGGGAGCTCATCGAGACGGGGCGGGTGAACTATGTCCCGCTCACCGTTGAGCGCATCGGCATCGCCGAGGAGGTGGACACGGGGGAGTAAGGGGGGGGAAATGAGTATTCAGGTTTCGTTTGCGGATAATGTAACTCAAAAGCTTCTAGCGACCTTGGCGAGCAAACTGCCATATGCTCAGGAGTTGAAATTTGCAGTCGCATTTGTTAGCTCTTCCGGCCTGGCACTCATAGAGCCATACCTTCGCCAGTGCTTGGAGAGAAGCGGGCAGGCAGAGTTTCTGGTTGGGCTTGATTTGCTCACCACAGAGCCTAAAGCGCTAAAGATATTACACGAGATGTCTCAAGCAGGGCTTCCTATTACATGTTTCTGCTATAGCGACCCCTCGCGGCCGAGCGCTTCAATCTATCACCCAAAGCTTTATTTAACTGCTACCGAAGATGAAGCAACAATCGTAATAGGCTCCTCAAACCTGACAAAAGGTGGATTGAAAGACAACGTGGAAATCAATGCGGTTGTCCAAGCCAACCGAGGCGATGAAATCGTATCTGACATCTATGCAGTTTACAACAGCCTGAAATTTCAGCAGCCTCGTGTGGAACCTGACGCCGAGTTTATCAACTTATATGAGGCGCTCCACCACAGGGCTAAAAGGAGAAGCAGCGAAGCCCTTAGAGACAGCGAGACCAAAGAGCTTATGCAACGATTTAATGACAAGATAGGAACACTACGCAGACCAAAACCAACAGCAGGTGACCTCTTTGGCTGGCAGAAGATTGTTTTTGAAAGGCTTCCGACCGGCACCTTCAAAACTAGCGACTTATACGACTTCGAGCGCGAGTTTCAGCGGTATTATCCACAAAATCAGAATATCAAGGCAAAAATCAGGCAAATCCTACAGCAATTAAGGGACTTGGGGCTAATCGAACACCCCGCTACAAATCAATGGGAGGGAAAGCAATGAGTGATGGCAACAATCACTATAATAATTCAGAAGAGGAACTTATTGCTGCTGAGATTGAGGCAGTTGCCGAGCGCATTTATAGGGCCCATTTGCCTCCCTATTTGCAGGAGTCTTGGGCTAGCGGGAGAGGGAACTGGTATGAAGAATTACTCCGAGAACAATTGGACAATCTTGTCATAAGCGAGGTGCATGATGACCCAGATCGGCTGGCAGACCTAGAAGGCATAGAGGATTCGGTAGCGTTGGTATTCGGTATATTTGGCACAGCATTCCGTCTCCTTGACCATATAGGAATGCACCTAAGAGGGCAAACCTTTGGGCAGTATGAGCTATTGGCAGACGATGAGATGCTGCTCCGCGACCTTTGCCAGCGGTTTTTGCAGACAAAGGAGCTAGACTTGAACCCTTTCCGCTCGCTATTTGACAAGATTTGAAGACAGCCCAAGATGCTTCAAGTAGTCTGCCATGCCACCGTTTAAGCTCGTCTCAGATTTTATTAGGGGGAAGCCCTAGGCCAAGGAGGCCTTTTAGAGGTGAAGGTAATAATCATTGACCACGCCAGAGAGCGAATACAGGAGCGGGGAGCAACAGAAGAGGAGGTTAGGGAGACATTAAGCAAGGGGAAGGAGTTGAAGGCAGCAGGGAAGAGAACGGTTAAAGAGATGGTATTCCCCTTCAATGCTCGGTGGCAGGGGAGGTTTTACCCCCGGAAAAAGCTTAGGGTAATCTATGCTGAGCAGGGTGATGACCTTGTTGTGATTACGGTGTATACTTACTTCGGCAAATGGGAGGAGAGCGAATGAGAATCTCTTATGACGCCAAATTCGATGTCCTTTACCTGAAATTCATCGAGGGCACGCATCATGTGGCTAACCAGAATCTCACCGAAGACATAGCCCTTGACCTCGATGAAAAGGGAAAGATTGTGGGGATCGAGTTCCTTTCCGCCTCCAAATACTTCGACCTCAGCACTCTCTTACCGATAACTGTAGAAAGAGCCTAGCCCCGGGATTAAATTTGAAGAACTGGCTCTGGATCGCTGCCGCAGCCTTGGTTGGCATCCCCGCCATCGTCCTCAGGCTTTGGGGCATCGAGCTTGCCCCCCACCTTGGCGCCATCGTATTCGGCATTGCCATTGTGGGTGGCGCCTTCCTGCTTACCTGGGCGGCGGGGGCGGCGCAGAAGGAGATCTCACAGGCGCTGGCCCTCGCCCTCCTGGCGCTCATTGCTGTCCTCCCCGAATATGCCGTCGACATTTATTTCGCCTGGATGGCAGGCATCGACCCCCAGTATGCCGGCTACGCCGCAGCCAATATGACCGGCGCCAACCGCCTGCTTATCGGCATCGGCTGGCCGCTAGTAGCTTTCCTCTTCTGGATGAAAAGGGGGCAAAGGGCAGTGGTGCTGGAAAAAGGGCAGAGGGTGGAGCTCACATTCCTGGTCCTGGCTACAATCTATTCCTTCATCATCCCCATCAAGGGTACACTCTCACTTTTAGACAGCGTTGTCCTGGTCTCCCTCTTTGCCCTATACATCTGGGCGAGCTCGAGGGTGAAGGCGGTGGAGCCCGAGCTTGTCGGTCCATCGGCAACCATCGCCGCCCTGCCCCGGCGATGGAGCCGGCTGCTCACCGCCTTTCTCTTCATCCTCCCGGCAGGGATCATCCTCGCCTCCGCCGAGCCCTTCGCTGAAGGGCTGATCCAGACGGGCAAAACTGCCGGCATCGATGAGTTCATCCTGGTGCAGTGGGTAGCGCCGCTCGCCTCCGAGGCACCGGAGATACTTATTGCCAGCATATTGACCCTGAGAGGGAATCCTACCGCCGCCATGGTGGTGCTCATCTCCTCCAAGGTGAACCAGTGGACGTTGCTCATCGGCACGCTACCCGTTGCCTACTGCATATCCTTGGGAGGGATCGGAGCCCTGCCCCTCGATGCCCGCCAGGTGGAGGAGGTGCTGCTCACCGGCGCCCAGTCGGCGTTTGCTATCGCCATCCTCGCCCGCCTCCGCTTCTCCCTCCCCTCCGCTGCAATCCTCTTCCTCCTCTTCATTACCCAGCTTGTTTTGACCATGCCCATGGTGCGCTGGGGCTACGCCGGAGCCTATCTATTTTTGGCGCTGGTCCTACTTTTAGCGGATGGGGAGAGGAGGAGAGGGCTATGGGCGATGATGCGCACCACCTTTTCCACCTTCAGGGACTGAGAGTGTTTACCAATACTAATTGTCATTCTGAGCGAAGCGAAGAATCTAGAGACCCTTCGCTAT
>JACUUT010000056.1 GCA_014859165.1 Dehalococcoidia bacterium | reverse complement strand
TGGGGAAGTCCACAGATTTAGCAATGGCCAACTCCCCATCGGAGACCACATCGAGCCCTAAACCCTCTTCCTTAAAGATCTGCGCTAGAGCTCGGTTGATGAAGGCTTTGCAGGCGTAAATAATTAGGGTATCTGGGTAACGCTGAGAGAACTCCTTGCGGTATTCGGCACACTTGCCCCTCAGGGTCGCTTCATCGAAGACATAGAGCGGCGTGCCAAACTCACTGGCCAGCGCCACGGTATCACAGCCACCGATGATGAGATGGTTTTTTTCGACCTGAGCGGTTTGAGGAAATAGAGAAATTCTAAGCACTTCTCCCTCTTCACGAAAATCGGGGGCTAGATAATGGTGTAACAGGCATCCTCTTCACATCCCAGTGAGGATACCTTTCCCTCCCGCTCCAGCTTTATGAGATGAGCGAGCACCTGTCCCTTGGCTGCTTCATAGAGGTGTCGACCTAGCTCAGGATATATCTCGGCCACCAGCTCCTTCACCGTGGCCTTCCCCTGTCTTAGCCCGGTTATTACCTGCTCCTCTCGCTCCAGGCGATGCTGGATCAGCTCCTCCAGCTTTCGTTTCGGCTCCCTTATCGGGGGTCCATGTCCGGGGCAGATCATCCCAATATCGTAATTGCGGAGCTTCCTCAAGGAATCGATATACTGGGCCATGTCCCCCGCTGGTGGCCTAATCGCCGTGGTGCTCATGCCCAGAACTTGATCCCCGGAGAACAGGATCCCCTCCTCTTTCATGTAAATACAGATATGCCCTGGGCTGTGCCCCGGGGTGTGGATCACCTGTAAACCAATATCGAGGGTATCGCCATCCTCCACCACTCTATCTGCCAGGATGGCAGCCCGCTCGGCGGAATGAAGGATGATCTGGGCCCCTGTCTCCTCTTTTAGCCTGGCGGCGCCACCGATATGGTCGTGGTGGGCATGGGTGATCACAATATAGGCTAGCCTGAGCCCAGCAAAGCCCTTTACATAATCTATCCTGGAGTTAAACGAGCCTTCATCGCCATATCCCGAGTCGATAAGCGCCCCCTCCCTACCGACCACAAGATAGACTTTGGGGGCGAAAAAGCCCATATAGGCGTCTATCCCCGCCGGGATGGAGTGAACCCCAGGGGCAATCTCCATTTTTTCGTCCTTTAGGCATTGTATTAATCCCTAGCATATTAGCAATTGAGCAGGTCAAAGTCAACATAGGCGAGTTTGAAGAATCGGGCTAAAAAACACTTGACAAAAGGCGATTTTGTGGTTATAGTAACTATGCGACCGGAAGTGGGTCGGAGCGAAAGCTCCCGGGTTGTCTCTGTTTAAGAGGCAGGCTTCGGCTGGGAGGAAAGAACCCGCCCTGATGGTCGCTTTTATTTTCGCCAAGGGATACAATCGATAAACCAATAATAATATCGAAGGGCTGGAGGTCTGACGACAAATCCCCGTTCCCACACTGCTCCGTTTTTCTCAAGCAACAGGGGGCGGAGTACCTTCATAAGGGTGGCATTTCCAACCGGCTTCTTATGGCACCCTCTAGGTTGTATTGGTTTTCCCTTCAGCCAACAAAGCTGGCACGGTGGCAATTGAACACCTTCCAAGCTTTCCATGTAGTCTCGAGCCGGACCTGCTATTATGTCAGCTAGCTGCAACATCAGACTCTTTTTGGAGTTGTGAAACCTCACACACTCTTCTGGTGGAACTCTCATAATGTAACCTTCCTGCTGTAACCGACGCACTATTTCTTCTCTAAAGCCACTCCAACTCACCTGATCAAACACTAGTTGCATAAGCAATCTAGGTATTTCGTCCTCTGAGCTTGTTTCCCCCAGATGGTTGAAAACTATTTCGAGTGGAAAATAATGAAGCAAGATTGCTAACTCCTTAGTAGTTGGATCCCTGAGTTCAGCCTCACGCACTCGTTCTTTGAGCACCGGAACGATGACTACGCCAACTTTTGCCTGCTCCAAGCATGTCAAAGCTTCATACTTCCGGGGATGCCTTCTCAGCGACCTGTATTTGAGTTCATCTTCCTGTTTGCATCCTATGAGTCGTTTCATCTCGAGCACCATGCCCTCGTTGTGCCACTGGTCTTCCTCAGCGGTAAGGACCCAAGCTATGCAGACCACTTTGGAAGCTCCTTCCTTTTGAGGGTCTCCCATATCACCTGAGAAGTCCACATATATCCGGTGAGTAAAAGCTTGTGTATCTGGCATCGGTCATCTGCTTTTCAATGCTACGCTGATGATAACTTATCAATCACCTATTGAAAAGTCAACAGCAATAAAGTTGACAGGGGGTGGGGGATGGGCTAGAATTCGCCTGGGGGTCGTGGTGTATCAAAAGAGTGTTCTGGAGAATGGGCTTTGCATTATCACCAGCCCCGTGCCTAACATCCATTCGGTGTGTATCGTCATCTTCATCGGCGCTGGGTCGCGCTATGAAGAGGCTGAGGAGGCCGGGGTCTCCCACTTCATTGAGCACCTCTGTTTTAAGGGGACCGAGCGCCGCGCCAGCTCAAAGGAGATCTCCGAGGCTATTGAGGGGGTTGGTGGCATGCTCAACGGGGGCACCGATAAGGAGCTTACCATGTACTGGTGTAAGGTAGCCCGCCCCCACTTCCTGCTCTCTTTAGACCTGATGGTCGATATGCTCCGCCATTCCAGGTTTGATGCCCAGGATATGGAGAAGGAGCGCCAGATTATTATCGAAGAACTCAATGAGAGCATGGATTCACCCCATCGCCGGGTGAATATGCTTATCGATGATGTGGTCTGGCCCAATCAGCCCTTGGGGCGCGATGTTGCCGGGAGCAAGGAAGCGGTAGGTAGCATGAGCCGGGGGAGGCTTCTAGACTACCTAAGCTGCCAATATGTACCGAATAATACCGTGGTCAGCTTTGCCGGCAACATAAGTCATGATGAGGTCTTATCAAGCATGAGCGAGGTCTTCAGCGACTGGGCTAGGGGTAGCCCACGGACTCCCTATCCCGCCGAGGACAGCCAGGAGGAACCCCGCCTCCATATTGAGCATAGGGACACGGAGCAGGCCCACATCTGCCTGGCGCTACGCGGTCTACCCATCCTTCACCCTGACCGGTTCAATCTAGACCTGCTTAATGTAATACTGGGCGAGGGGATGAGCAGTCGCTTGTTCCTTGAGATTCGCGAGAGGAGAGGGCTGGCCTACGACATCTATAGCTACGTGGACCACTTCCTCGATTCGGGTGCCATCACCATCTATGCCGGGGTGGACCCAAAGCATATCGATACCGCCATTGAAGCAATCCTTGAGGAGTTGCGTCGCCTTAAAGAGGACATCCCTGAGGCCGAGCTGACCAAGGTCAAGGAGATGGCCAAGGGGCGACTGCTGCTTCGCATGGAGGACACCAGGAGTGTTGCCGGCTGGATGGGGGGACAGGAGTTGCTTACCGGGCGTATCCTCACCGTGGATGACGTGGTAACGATAATCGATGCCATCACCCTTCAAGACCTGAAAAGGGTGGCCGGTCAGCTACTCCTTACCGAGAAGCTTAACCTGGCCGTTGTTGGTCCCATCGCTGGCGAGGAGCGCCTTTTTCGCTCCTTACGGTTGTGATTTTTCATCCTCTCGCTGTGTTTTTTCGCCCTTTACACTGCGTAAACAAAGGCAACCCACAAATTTCGAAAAGAGGAGTGAGAGCACACCGTTGACATCTCCGTCCCGGCCAAAGTATAATACCTCCAGGAGGCAAGCGGTTAGTGGCTTGCCTCTGGTAATCTTTCAAGCAGGTTGTCGAGGCGAATCCTTTTTCCCGCTCCACGGGCTCGTAGCTCAGCGGTAGAGCGGTCGGCTCATAACCGATTGGGCGTAGGTTCGAATCCTGCCGAGCCCATTAAAAATAGAGCCCCCTGATAAGTTGGGGGGATTTTTGTTGTTATTGACAGCCTCCCTGCCTCAACTTAAAATGAGACCCGAAGGGGTGTGATGTGAGTAAGGGAAGGCAGTTATATGAGCTCCAAGAAGTTGACTTGGAGATAGAGGCGAAGCGGGAGGCATTCTCTCTTGTGACGAGTCGATTAGGTGAGAGCGAGGCCCTGGCTGAGGCCCGCATCTCACTTGCCAAGGATGAAGAGCACCTTGCTGAGCTGCAGCGGAACCAGCGACTGGGGGAGTGGGAGGTGGATGATCTTCAGGCTAAAGCTGCCCTTTTGGAGGAAAAGCTTTATGGCGGCTCGGTGAAAATCCCCAAAGAGCTGGCAAGTCTTCAGGAGCAGGTGGAAAATCTCAAAAGGAAAAGGAGGGCACAGGAGGATAAATTGCTTGACATAATGGCAGAGGTGGAGATGATGCAGAAAGGGTTGACCATAAAAAAGGGGGAGTTGGCAAGGTGCGAGGAAAACTGGCGAAATGAGCAAGCCTCCCTATCGAGAGAGCAAGCTGAGCTAAGCGCTGCCTTAGCAACCCTGGAGCAGAAGAGAAGGGGCCTCATCTCAAGGACCGATGCGGCTAGCCTGGAGCTTTACGAGACGCTAAGGGTGAGGAGGCAGGGGAGAGCCGTTGCCAAGGTGGAACAGGGGATGTGCCAAGGATGCCGGATTGCCCTCCCGATGAGTGAAGTGCAGCGAGCAAGGATGGATCAGGAACTTGTGCAGTGTAGTAGCTGCGAGAGGATCCTTTACGTGAGTTAGGTGATGAAAGCGATTGGCTATTTCCGGGTAACTGCAGAGATGGCAAGGGAGAGTGTTCCCTCCTCGCTGGCGGAGCTGGAGGAAAGCTTTTCCCGTTTTTGCCAGGAGCGAGATTATCAACCGATAACGACCTTTGTTGATGTGGATTCGGTAGGTGAGATTAGTGGCACCCAGTATCAGCACATGCTTAGCTACATCCGAAAACAGGGGGAGAGCTTCATCGTTGTCGTGAAAAATCTCCATCATCTCCACCCCGACTCTGAGGAGGTGATGCGCTGTCTCCTGGAGCTTGATGACCTCGGGGCAAGGGTGCTTTGCGCCGATGAAGAACTCACCGACCCACTGGCAGCAGCGCTTCAGGTTTGGTCTACCCATCGTGAGGGTGAAAAAACAGGGGAAATGATAAAGGTAGCGATGAGGCATAAGGCAATCAGGGGGATGGTGCTGGGTAAACCTCCCTTTGGCTACAGGATCGGTGCTGACAAGAAGCTGGAGATTGTGCCTGAAGAGGCAGCTATAGTGGGGCTTATCTACCGATTGTATCTTCAGGAGAATATGGGCGTTCGTCTTATCGCTCGCTATTTGAATGAGCAAGGGATCACCACCAGAAAAGGTAGCCGGTGGAGCATCGTGGGCATCCGCGATATTCTGCGCAATCGGGCATACCTCGGGACATACTCCCGCTTTGGCATCAGGGTTCCCGACAGCCACCCCTCGATAATCCCCTCCCAAACCTTCAATAGGGTGCAGGAGCGGCTTAATGTCGCGCCCAGGCAGGAGAGATATGGCCCAAGGTCATCCTTCATCCTGTCTGGTCTGGTCTATTGTGGCTATTGTAGCAATAAAATGACCGGCGTGAACCGCAGCCAAACCTGGACGAGGCTTAGGGGTGGGGGAAAGGGCATGGGGGTGTATCGCTACTACCAGTGCCAATCGAGAACCAACCAAAGTGTTTGCCAATACCATACCAGGAAGGCTGAAGATTTGGAGAGCACCGTCCTCACTACTTTAAAGAGGTTCAGCAGCCCTCAAGCTCAGGAGCGGTTGGCAAAGCAGTATGTCCCCATTGTGGACTATAAAACATCGGAGCAGCCTCAATTAGAGAGAAAGTTGAAGCTTCTAGACCGAAAATTCCGAAGGTATCTCGATCAGGCTGCCCAAAGCGCTCTCTCTTTGGAGGAACTACGCGCTATAGGAAGGGATGTAGTAAAGGAGAGGCGATTTCTGGAGCAAAGGCTTGCCCTCCTTGAAGCCGAGGTGAGGCAAGAGATAACCGCCGAGCAACGCCGCAAATATACCTTCGAGGCGCTGGAAGAGCTTCGAGAGCGGTGGGAGACCATGACCTTCTCATCAAGAAGAGTCCTCCTTCAATTTGTGATCGACCGCATTGTGGTCTACGATGACCATGTAGAAACCCTGCTCAGGTTGTGATGAGCGCAAAAGGTTTGACCATCTACACAGAAAGCATTCATTGACTTCTCTTCGGCTTTATAGTAAGCTTTTATTGGGCCAGGTAAACCGGGTGACCGCCCCGATTATATCGGGGAGGAAAGTCCGAGCTCCACCGGGCAGGATGCTGGGTAACGCCCAGGGTCCGATAATGTAAATTATCGGATACGGAAAGTGCCACAGAAACATACCGCGCCGATTTATCGGCGTAAGGGTGAAATGGCGAGGTAAGAGCTCACCGCTCCGATGGTGACATCGTCCCGAAAATGGGATCCCCCGATTTCTCTGGGGAGAGGGCGGGCAAACCCCATCCGGAGCAAGACCAAATAAGAGGGAAGAGGACGCCCGGACTCGTTATAACCCTCGGGTAGGTCGCTTGACCCCGATGGTAACATCGGGGCTAGATAGATGGTCACCGCCCCGA
>JACUUT010000055.1 GCA_014859165.1 Dehalococcoidia bacterium | reverse complement strand
ACTATACGCATGTCGAGGAGACCTACCGTGGTGGCCTGGCAGCCTATGCCGAGGCCGGAATAAAGAAACCGAGGAAGGAGATCAGCATGGCCGAAGTGCATGACTGCTTCTCCATCACTGAGGCCACGATCATGGAGGACCTCCAATTCAGCCCCAGGGGAAAGGTCAAGGAGGATCTGGAAGCTGGCTTCTTCAACCTCGACGGGCAACTGCCGGTGCAGCCCGATGGCGGGCTCAAGTGCTTCGGTCACCCCATCGGCGCAAGTGGCATAAGGATGATATATGAGATGTACCTCCAGCTCCAGGGCAGGGCTGGCCCCCGCCAGATAAAGAACCCCAAACTGGGGCTAACCCATAACATGGGCGGTCAACCGCCGGCATGCACTGTCTTTGTCGGCATTTTCGGGCTTTGAGAAAGGAGGGAGGTCATGGCAGCGAAGGCTTTTGTGCTTATCGAGGTTGCCGTGGGCAAGACCAAGGATGTAGTAACCGCCCTTCAGAGGGTGAAGGGGGTGTCGTCAGTGGAGGCGGTTACCGGACCCTATGATGTCATCGCCGTGGTGGAAAAGCCGGATGTGAATGCTATCGGTGACCTGGTGACAAGAAACATTCACTCGGTTAGTGGCATCGCTAGAACGGTGACCTGCCTCACCATGCAACTCGGTTAGGCAATCAGCGAAAGGGGGTTTAAAAATGGACTTCAAACTTACTCCGGAGCAGGAGGCACTGAAAAAGGAGCTTGATGACTTTCTCAGGGAGGAGATGAAAAACGCACCCCCGGGCTGGGAGGCAGGCATGGAGGCCATGTTCTCTGACGAGGGCTGGCCATTTCATCGCTATATGGCCCGCAGACTGTCCGAGAAGGGCTGGCTGGTTCGGCCCTGGCCCAGGGAATATGGCGGGGTGGATGCTCCGATGATCGAGCAGGTTATCTTCAGCGAGGTGATGGGATACCATAGAGCGCCCGGGCGCGATATCTTCGGTATCGGTATGATAGGGCCCACCCTTCTCGTAGCGGGGAATGAGGAGCAGAAGAAGGAGCACCTGCCACCGATTGCCCGGGCGGAGAGATTCTGGTGCCAGGGGTGGAGCGAACCTAATGCTGGCAGTGACCTGGCCTCTCTTACCACCCGCGCTGTAAGGGATGGCGACGATTACATTATCAACGGGCAAAAGACCTGGACAAGCGGTGCTCACTTCGCCGACTGGTCGTTCATTCTCGCCAGAACAAATCCAGAGGAGAAGCGAAGCCGGGGGATCTCCTTCTTCCTGGTGGACATGAAGAGCCCAGGGGTCACTGTTCGCCCCCTCCTTGGCATGAATGGGACTCACCTTTTCAATGAGGTCTACTACGATGATGTGCGGGTCCCGGCAAGGAACAGGGTTGGCGAAGAGAATGAAGGTTGGGCCATCACCAGGGCAACGATGAACTTTGAGAGGAGCAGCATAGAGACGGTGGGTGTGGTGAAACGAGAATTGGAGGAGCTGGCGGCGTTTTGCAAGGAGACGAAGTGGAATGGGAAAACCCTGTCCCAAAACCCCTTCGTTCGCCACAGGCTGGCCCAGTTAGCCATTGAGATCGATGTGGGACGCGCCCTGGCCTATCGGACGGCCTGGCTCCAGGAGAAAGGCGGGCTTCTGCTTTCCGCCGATGCTGCCTCAGCAGCCAAGGTTTATGGCACCGAGCTGGCGCAACGCCTCGCCTATACAGGCTACCAAATCATGGGTCTTTATGGTCAGGTGAAGATGGGCTCTAAATGGGCACCCCTTCATGGCAGCTATGAGAGCAGCAGCCAGCTTTGCATGGGGATGAATCTCGCTGGTGGCAGCTCAGAGGTCCAGAGAAACATGATAGCCTGGTTTGGGCTGGGACTGCCCAGGACTATCTAGATCAAATAAACCTAGAAGGAGCGCAACGATGAACCTGGACTTCACCGAAGAGCAGGAGATGCTTAGAACTTCAGCACGCGATTTCCTGACCACCGAGTGCCCTAAGACACTGGTCAGGGAGCTTGAGGAAAGCGAAAAGGGCTATTCCCCAGAGCTCTGGAAGAAGATGGCGGAGCTGGGATGGATGGGGTTGGTGATCCCCGACAAGTATGACGGCATGGGAATGCAGTTTATGGACCTCGCGGTTCTCCTCGAGGAGATGGGGCGCAATATCCTGCCCGGCCCCTTCTTCTCAACCGTGGTTCTCGGTGCTCTGCCCATCCTCTCCGCAGGAAGTGAGGAGCAGAAGAAGGAGATCTTGCCCAAAATAGCCGGGGGGAAGGCGATCCTCACCATGGCCCTCACCGAGCCCAGCGCCACCTATGAAGCCTCCGGAGTTCATACAAAGGCCGTGGCCCGGGGTAATAGCTTCATCCTAAATGGCACGAAGCTCTTTGTGGAGAATGCCCATATCGCCGATTATATAATATGCGTTACCAGGACCAAGGACGGAGCCTCACCAGAGGAGGGGATCACCCTCTTCCTGGTGGATGCCAAGAGCCCGGGGATCAAATGCGCGGTTATCCCCACCATCGCTCTCGACAAGCAATGCGAGGTTGTTTTTGAGAATGTCAGTGTGCCCAAGAAGAACATGCTTGGGGAGCTGGACAAGGGGTGGCCTTTAGTAGCAAGAACCCTGGAGCAGGCTACCATGGCCAAGTGTGCCGAGATGATCGGCGGTGCTCAAGCAGCCTTGGACATGACCGTTGCCTACGCCAAGGAAAGGGTTCAGTACGGAAGACCCATCGGCGCCTTCCAGGCAATCCAGTTCTACCTGTCAGATATGTGGATGAAGGTGACTATGAGCAAAAACATCACTTATGAGGCAGTCTGGATGGTCTCAGAAGGGCTTCCCTGCACCGAAAAGGTAGCCATAGCCAAGGGATGGGTTAACGATGCCTATAAGTTTGTTACCGAGAGAGGGGTGCAGGTCCACGGCGCTATTGGCACCACCAGGGACCATGATATGGGGCTCTACTACAGAAGGGCCTGGGCGGCCGATCAGACCTTCGGCAATACCGATTTCCAGAGGGAGGTGGTCGCTCGCCAAATGGGCCTCTAGCCTTTGAGATAGCGTGGAGGGCTACTACAGAATTCTGACCCCTAGCCCTGGCAAAGTGACGGGGAGCCCTTCCAAGGTGCCGCGTTAAAATCTCCCGGAAGGAGGGAGATGGGTGGATTTCCGCTTCGCAGAGGAGGAGGAGAGGTTTAGAGAGGAGGTTCGCGCCTTCCTCAAGAAGGAAGTTACCGAGGAGTTTCTCATGGGCCTCGAGGATCGCGGCGAGCTCGATTTCTCCAGGGAGTTCACCAAGAAGCTTGCCGAGAAGGGCTGGCTTGCTATGGCCTGGCCCAAGGAATATGGTGGCGGTGGCGCTACTATGATGGAGCAGCTCATCTTCAACGAGGAGATAGGCTACTTTCAGGCACCAACGGGCGCTCATCGCCAGGGGATAAACCTTATCGGCCCCACCATTATCGCTCACGGCACCGAGGAGCAAAAGAGGAGACACCTGAGGGGGATCACCGCAGGTGAGGTGGTATGGTGCCAGGGCTTTTCAGAGCCCAATGCGGGCTCCGACCTCGCTTCCCTTCAGTGTCGCGCCGTAGAGGAAGGCGATGATTACCTGATCACGGGACAAAAGGTTTGGACCACTAACGCCCATCGCGCCGACTGGTGCCACCTCTTGGCGAGAACGGATCCCGAAGCGCCAAAGCATCGTGGGATCAGCTACTTCCTCGTCGATATGAAGAGCCCCGGGATCACAGTGCGCCCGCTGATCAATATGGTTGCCGCTCACGACTTCAATGAGGTCTTCCTCGATAATGTGCGTGTCCCTAAGGAGAATATGGTAGGGGATAAGAATCAGGGCTGGTATGTGAGCCAGGTAACCCTAGCCGGTGAGCGCTCTCAGATTGGCCTCCCGTCATCCTGTAAGAGAACGCTGGAGGGATTGGTCGAGTATGTCAAGGAAACGAAGCGAAATGGGGAGCCCCTTGCCCATAACCCCATAGTGAGGAGAAAGCTAGCGGAGATGGCAGTGGAGATTGAGGTTAATCGGATGATTGCCTATCGGGTTGCCTGGATGCAACATAAGGGGCTTATCCCTATGGTGGCGGCACCAGCTTCCAAGCTATTCGGCTCGGAACTGTTGCAGCGCCTTACTGGCATAGGGATGGAGATCATGGGGCTCTATGGGCAACTAGAACTAGGTTCCAAATGGGCACCCCTCAGGGGGGCCATGGCGCGGATGCATATGTATTCTCTGGGCATCGCTATTGCAATGGGCACGAATGAGATAATGAGGAATATCCTCGCCATCAGGGGATTAGGGCTGCCCAGAGCTTAACAAACCAGTTCGAAAAAGAAAGGAGTTTCATTATGGACCTGGGCTTTACCGAAGAACAGGAGATGCTGAGAACAACAGCGCGCGATTTCCTGGAGAAGGAATGCCCCAAGTCGCTGGTTAAGGAGATGGCCGAGGATGAGAAGGGCTATACCCCGGAGCTTTGGCGCAAGATGGCGGAGCTGGGGTGGATGGGGCTGGCGTTCCCTGAGGAATATGGCGGCATGGGGATGAGTTTCATCGATCTGGCGGTTCTCCTTGAGGAGATGGGGCGTGCTTGCCTACCAGGCCCATTCTTTTCCACGGTGGTTCTTTGTGGTTTCACCATCCTTGAGGCGGGAAATGAGGAGCAGAAAAGGGAGTTCCTGCCCAAGATTGCCAATGGCGATCTGATCCTCGCCCTCGCGCTCACCGAGCCCAGCGCCAGGTATGACCCGGCCTCGATCCAAATTAAAGCGGTCCCTAAGGGGGATGATTACCTCATTAGTGGCACGAAGCTCTTTGTGGAGAATGCCCATATCGCCGATTATATAATATGCGTCACCAGGACCAAGAATGGCGCCTCTCCTGAAGAGGGGATCACCATCTTCCTGGTTGACGGGGGGAGCGCAGGGATCAGCACCACCCTTCTGAAAACCATCGCTGGCGATAAGCAATGCGAGGTTATTTTCGATAATGTCAGGGTGCCCAAGAAGAATATGCTTGGGGAGCTCAACAAGGGCTGGGGCGTGGTGGAGAAGTTGCTCGAGAAGGCAACGGCGGCGCTTTGCGCTCAGATGGTCGGTGGCGCTCAAGCAGCCCTGGATATGAGCATCGCCTATGCCAAGGAGAGGGTGCAGTTTGGCAGACCCATTGGCAGCTTTCAGGCGATCCAGCACTACTGCGCCAACATGGTAACCGATGTCGATGGCTCGAAATATGTAACCTATGAGGCCGCCTGGAAGGTCTCTAATGGGCTTCCCGCCACCATGGAGGTCTCCATGGCGAAGGCGTGGGTGAGCGAGGCCTATCGACGAGTGACTTTACTGGGCCATCAGATTCACGGTAGCATCGGCTTCTGCATGGATCACGATATGCCCCTCTACTTCAAGAGGGCCAAGGCGGCGGAGCCTACCTTCGGCGATGCCGATTGGCACCGCGAGGTGGTGGCCAAGCAACTCGGCCTTTAGCCATTAGCGCTAAGAAAGAAGGAGGGCTACCCACAGCGGATGGCCCCCCTTCTTTAACCATTGTAGTCTTCAAAGATAGGAGCTGCCAGAAGTGGGGTGGAGGCTGCGACGCTGGCAAAGAAGGGCTTCAGGAAAAGGGGTCATGACTCAACTAACCAGGCTTTTTGAGCCGGGAACTATCGGGAAAATGGAGTTGAAGAACCGTATAATTATGGCTCCAGCGGGCACTGGCGGTCATGGCCCTGAAGGTGAGGTCACCGATAATCTTATAGACTATTATGTAGAAAGAGCAAAGGGGGGTGTAGGGTTTATAATCACCCAGTCAAGCCTGGCGATGCGAGAGGCTCGGGCTCCCGGGCGCCCTTCAATGTACGATGATAAGTTCATCCCCAAGTTGAGAGAGCTATCCAATGCGGTGCACGAAAATGGGGCTAAAGTGGCTTTTCAGATAGTGCACCATGGAAAGCTGCTCACCCAATACCAGCATCAGGTTCCCCATCCTGAGGAGATAAAGGTGCTTGCCCCCTCCGCCATACCCAGACTGCGGACTGCTATCGAGCTCCCTGCGGTGGAAGGTGAAGCCCTTGCCCTCTGGGTTCAAGATAATGTCCCCCCTGAGGAAGCAACAAAGCAGGACATCAAACGCCTCATCGAAGGCTTTGCTGAAGCTGCGAGAAGGGTGAAAGAGGCCGGTTTCGATGCTGTGGAGGTCCACGGTGCTCATGGTTATCTGATAAGCCAATTCCTTTCCCCTCTGGATAACAGAAGGACAGATGAGTATGGAGGGAGTGTGGAGAATAGAGCCAGGTTTGCTTGTGAGATTATCGAGGGGGTCAGGAAAAAGGTGGGGCCAGATTTCCCCATTATCTTCAGGATAAGTGGTAGTGATTTCCTCGAGGGTGGCATAAATATAGAGGATAGCGCCCGCCAGTCACCACTGTTTGTTGAGGCTGGGGCGGATGCATTACACATCTCTGCCAGCCAACCGGTTTCTATCCAGTGGCAGTATCCTAGCTATCTGTTCCCAAAGGGGGCTCTAGTTGGCTTGGCAGAAGCTATAAAGAAAATGGTTAAGGTCCCAGTTATAGCCGTAGGGAAGTTAGGCGACCCCCTTTTCGCTGAAGAGGTATTGCGCCAGGGAAAAGCTGACTTCATCGCTATGGCAAGACCATTAATGGCTGACCCGGAATTGCCCAACAAAGCCAGGGAAGGAAGGTTTGATGACATCCGCCGCTGTGTTTATTGCCTTAATTGCTTCAACCT
>JACUUT010000054.1 GCA_014859165.1 Dehalococcoidia bacterium | reverse complement strand
GGACTGGTATCCTTCTCTTCAGTTAAGAGGGCGGCTAATGCCATGAGCAAGTTTGTTCAATATCACTTAAAGCAAGGCAGAAGATAAAAAGGGCGGCTTTTTAGCCGCCCTTTTTCGAACTTCAGACCGATTCTAACCATCACCACCCCTTATAGCAAAGCATAAAGGGTGGAAAAACTAGAACAGGCCCATTACCTTGCCCGTCTTTGTATCTATATCCACCTTTCTAAAGGCTGGATCGGAGGAGGTTCCTGGCATCAGGCTGATAGTGCCGGCGCAGGGACAGAGGAACTTGGCTCCAGAATAGATCAACACGTCGCGGATGGGTAAGGCCCACCCCTTGGGGACCCCCTTGACTGCCGGGTCATGGGTCAGGCTGAGGTGGGTCTTAACCATCATGGTGGCGTATTCGTTATACTTCGGGTCCTTCTCAAGCATCTTGGCTTTTTCCTCAGCCTCCGGGGCCCAGCTCACGCCATCGGCCCCATACACCACCCTGGCGATCTTTTCCACCCGCTGCCGCAGTTTCATTTCCATGGGGTAGAGGAACTTGAATTCGTTCTTTTCTTCGCAGGCTTCCATCACCGCGTCGGCCAGCTCCAGGGCACCATCGCCGCCCTGAGCCCAATGGGTGGCTAAGGCGCAGCGCGCCCCGGCTCCCTCGGCCGCCTTCCGCACCAGGGCGATCTCGTCCTTGGTGTCAGTGTGGAAGGCATTAATACACACCACCGGGTTGATGCCGGAGGTTCGGATGATATTGATGTGGTGCAGCATGTTGGGCAGGCCCTTTTCCAAAAGCTCCACGTTCTCTTTGGTGTATTCATCGGGCAGGGGTATACCAGCCACTACCCTGGGCCCGCCGCCGTGCATCTTCAGCGCCCTAATGGTGGTGGTGAGCACCGACACGTGTGGTTTGAGGCCACTGAGGCGGCACTTGACGTCCCAAAACTTCTCGAAGCCGATGTCGGCGCCGAAGCCGCTCTCGGTAACGTGGTAGTCAAACATCTTGAGGCCGATGCGGTCGGCGATGATGGAGGACTGGCCCACGGCGATGTTGGCGAACGGGCCGGCATGGACCATGCACGGCTGATACTCCACGGTGCAGCACAGGGTGGGATTGATGGTGTTGCGCATCCAGGCGGTCATAGCGCCGCCCACCTCCAGATCGCCGGTGGTGATAGGGTTGCCCTTCCTGTCGAAGGCCAGGGTGATCTGGTCCATCCTCTGCCGCAGGTCGGCCAGGTCCCTGACAATGGCGAGCATGGCCATAAGCTCGGAGCTTACGGCGATGCCGAACTTGGACTGCATCGTGAAGCCGTCCATGCGGCCGCCGAGGCCGATGGCGATATTGCGCAGGGCCTGGGCGCAGAAGTCCATGACCCAGCCAAACTCCACCCGGGTCGGGTCGATGTTTAGGCGTCTCATCCTGGTGAGCCTTGCCAGTTGCTCGTCATCGTAGTTGCGCTCGTGCATCATTCTGGAGGTAATGGCAACCATGGCCAGGTTATGGGCGTTCATGATATCGTTGATGTCGCCGGTGAGTCCCATGGAGAACTCGGTCATCGGGATGAGCAACGCATTGCCACCGCCAGCGGCGGTTCCCTTGATATTCATGGTGGGACCACCTGAGGGCTGGCGGATGCAGCCACCCACATTCTTCCCCCGCTTGCCCAGGCCCTCCAAAAGGCCCATTGTGGTTGTGGTCTTGCCTTCTCCTAGCGGAGTAGGGGTTATGGCGGTCACCTCGATGTACTTGCCATCCGGCCTGTCCTTGAGGCGTTCTATGATCTTCATGAAATCGAGCTTGCATAGCCGGCCGTATGGAATGGTCTCATCCTTTTTCAGGTTCAGTCTTTTCCGCCACTCCTCCGGGGTGGGCATGTTTTCTTCGGCTGCCTCTGCAATCTGCCAGTCCTGCATTTTTGTTGCATCGTAGGGCACAGACTACCTCCTTTATCGATTTTAGTTTTGTTATCGACCTGCTAAATTATATATGGCGCACGCTTAGCGCTTTTTAGCCAATCGCATCTCAGCAGCCCTGACCGTGTTCACCATGAGCATGGTGACGGTCATCGGACCAACACCGCCAGGCACAGGGGTTATCGCCTCAGCCTTCTCTAGGATGGCATCGAAATCGGTATCGCCCACCAGCCGATAGCCGCTCTTCTTGGTCTCGTCTGGGATCCTATTGACCCCGACATCGATGACCACCGCACCTTCCCGCACCATATCGGCAGTTATCACCTTGGGGCTACCCATAGCTGCGATGAGGATGTCAGCCTGCCTGGTGGTTGCCGCAAGGTCCTTAGTTCCAGTATGACACACAGTAACCGTGGCATTGGCCCCCTTCTTCTTCTGCACCAGTATCGCCATGAGGGGCTTGCCCACGATGTTGCTCCGCCCGCAGATGACCACATGTTTACCCCCTGGGTCATAGCCGCTGCGAATGAGGAGCTGCTGCACACCATGTGGGGTGCAGGGGAGGAAATATGGCTCGCCGATGAGGAGCTTGCCTACATTCACCGGGTGAAAGCCATCAACATCCTTCTTCGGGTCTATAGCATTTAACACCTTATCCGAATCGATGTGCTTGGGTAGGGGGAGCTGCACCAAGATGCCGTGGAATTTCGGGTCTTTGTTCAGCTCCTCCACCTTCGCCAAGACCACCTCCTCCTTGGTATCCTCAGGGAATACTATGGTCTCGGAGTAGATGCCAAGCTCCTCACTGGCCTTGCTCTTGCCCCTGACATAGGATACCGAGGCTGGATCCTCGCCAACTCGGACCATGACCAAGCCAGGGGTTATCCCCTGCTTCCTCAGTTCATCTACCTTACCCTTCAGCTCCCCACGAATCTCCTCCGCTATCTTGGTGCCGTCAATGATCTTCGCCGTCATCTTTTAGCAACCCCTTTCCTTATCTTCTCTCTCCAACGACCTCTTTAGCCGTAGGGAAGATGCCGCAACTTTGTGCCTCATCGCAGTATCCAAGTCGATAGCACTTGGGCTTAAGCTCCACCCCAAGGCGGGGAGCCACCCGTTCCACCTCAGCCTTAACCTTCTCAAAGAGCTCCACGATCTCCCACTGCGCCCTGAGGCAGAGCCTCAGCTCACAGACGTGAATCAGCTCGCGGGCGTTCATGGTCATCACCAGCCTGGTTTCCGTGGCCTGGGGAAGCACATATCGGGCATCCTCCGCCGGTATGCCGGCATTGAGCATCTCACGGTAAAGGCGATGAGCGGCATGAACCATATCGTGATACTTACCTCCCCATTCAGTCTTGGCGCTAATCGTAGCAGGGGTGATGTAATTAACCTCCTTTAGAGAGACATACCGCTGGCTCTGCTGCGTGTAGCTTGCCATGCGATGGCGCACCAGTTGATGGCTGGTGACCCGCGAGATGCCCTCGATGGCGAAGGTAAAACTGGCATGCTCGAAGGGTGAAAGGTGACCTGAGGTGAGGAGCTGAGTGAGGAGGCTATCAACAGCTTCCGGGGTTAGCTTTTCTATAAGCTCGGTGGCGCTTATAGAGGAGGTGGAAACACGGGCAGCGGCAGCGATGGTACGCTCAGGATGCGGGGTATAACTAATTAGCGTCACATGAACCATAGCCACTCGGCCTTTGCCCAAATCAAAATTATACCATGCATCTTGAGGGAAAGCAACAATGTTGTGAATTTTTTCTCGATTCACCCCGTAAGGCTGGATAGTGTATGATAAACCCTGTATAATTACATTGAGCCTGGTATCCCAGAGGTGGGGATAAACCAAAAGAGCGAAAAAGTGGTCAAAATAAGCCCCCTTTGGAGTCTATAGGAAAATGCAACCCCCATGTGAAGCAGCTTGCCCCGCTGGAGTCAAGATTCAGGACTACATTTCGCTGATTGCCCAAGGACGCTACCTTGAGGCCATCGCCGTCATTCGAGAGCGAATGCCTTTCCCCTCGGTCTGCGGGCGCCTCTGTTATCACCCCTGTGAAGGGGAATGCAACCGGGGCTTGGTAGACGAGCCGGTGGCTATTATGTACTTGAAGCGGTTCGCTGCCGACTACGAGTTCAAGATGCGCCCTCCCCTTCCCGCACCGCCAGAGGTAACGAAGCCAGAAAGGGTGGCTATCATCGGGGCAGGTCTCTGCGGGCTAACCGCAGCCCAGGACTTGGCCAAGATGGGCTACCCGGTAACCCTTTTCGAAGCCTTACCCTTTCCTGGAGGAACGCTACGATGGGCAATGCTTCCCTACCGATTGCCCGGGCAGCTAGTGGACTGGGATGTGCAGCACATTCTTGCTCTAGGAGTGGAGCTGAAAACCGATACCACCCTGGGCAAAGATTTCTCCCTAGGGCACCTTAAGGCACAGGGATACAAGGCCATCTTCATCGCTACCGGGGCTAATAAGAGCCGCAATTCGTCCCGGCTCAGTGCCGAGATCATTGCTGAAGGGGCTTTGATCTTTGGCACTGTCTGGGCGGTCCACGCAGTAGGGGCCGGACATCAGGCGGCGATTTCTATCGACCGTTATCTATGTGGCGAACCCCTAGCAGCCGCCGATACCATTCCCATACCTGTTGTCAGGAGGGATAGGGCTGAGTTGCAAGAGAAGGTTCTTAGAGGACAGATCAAGCTTGCAGCGCGCGCTGAAATGCCCCTGTGGGAACCACTGGAGACAACCCTTGGCTTTATCGAGATGGAGAGCGGATATTCCGAAGAGGTGGCGCTAAGGGAGGCTTTAAGATGCCTTAGCTGTGGTGCCGGGGCTCAGTGTCTCGAAGAGAAATGTAGTGCTTGCCTCACCTGCGTGCGCCTTTGCCCCTATGGAGCGCCTACGATAACCCTGGAGGGAGCTGTAACGATGAGATTGGAGCAGTGTCTGGCGTGTGGCATTTGTGCCGCAGAATGTCCCGCAGGCGCAATCTTTATGAAGGGCTACGCCGTTGATGAAATAAGTAGGATGATAGGAGAGAAAGCGGAGGCAATTAAGGGGGATAAACCCTTTATATTTCTCTTTACCTGTTCATATCACACCACAACCAGAGAATACAAAGATTTCCCGGAGAATGTCATTCATATAAATCTTCCCTGCATCGGCAGGATACGTACAATTGACCTGTTAAAGGCTTTTGAACATGGTGCTGCTGGGTTAGGAGTTGTAAGCTGCAAAGGAGGAGAATGTCGCTATCTAAAGGGAGATTTGAGAATTAAGGAGAGGGTAAATTATGTGAAAGGGATGTTGAAAGAGATAGGTTTTGAGGAATCAAAGATCGAACTTTTTGAGCTAGATTCCCTTTCAGATACGGAATGGTTGAATATTGCAAATCTCATGCTTGAAAGGGTGAGCTAAAGTGATAATTGCCGAAAGAAAACCACTTAACGAAATTCTGGACATGATACAGGGGGTGGAAGGGATTAAAGAGCTTCTTGTAGTAGGGTGCAGGGAGTGCGTTACTGTTTGCTTTGCAGGTGGAGAAAAAGAGGTAGCCGAGGTAGCTTCTGCCTTAAGAATTGCTCTTAATAAAGAGGGCAGGAAAATTGAGATCGAGGAAGAAATGACCCAGAGAACATGTGAAAATGAGTTTGTAGATGCAATCTCTGAAAAAATAAAGGGCTCGGATGCTGTACTATCTCTAGCCTGCGGTGTTGGCGTTCAGACAATAGTTGAACGCCTTCCTGAAGCTACTGTCTTCCCTGGGGTTAACACAACCTTTTACGGCAGGCCAACCGAACCCGGGATTTGGAATGAATACTGCGCAGGATGTGGAAACTGCATCCTCCATCTAACAGAAGGGATATGCCCTATTGCTAGATGTTCAAAAAACCTGCTTAATGGTCCCTGTGGTGGGTCTCAAGGGGGGAAATGTGAGGTTGATCCAAACATTGACTGCGCTTGGCAACTAATTTACGACAGATTAAAGGCGAAAGGGAAATTAAGAAATCTTGAAGAAATTATGCCCCCCAAGGATTGG
This sequence comes from Dehalococcoidia bacterium, assembly GCA_014859165.1. Classification (GTDB taxonomy): domain Bacteria; phylum Chloroflexota; class Dehalococcoidia; order E44-bin15; family E44-bin15; genus Kmv38. The sequence goes on along the minus strand of JACUUT010000054.1, from coordinate 821 downwards.
TCAACCGCGTCTTACGGTGGTGTGAGAAGGACAAGCAGGCAAGATGCCCAGAAATAGCAGCTTAAAGGATGAAAAGCTAGAGCGATGAAGGTGCTACTGGTTGAGCCCCCCAAGAGGACATGGGAGCTCATGGGCGAGTGTGTCTCGCCACCGCTGGGGCTCGCTCAACTAGCTGCAGTGCTCGAAGAGGAGGGCATTGAGGTAGAGATCGCCGATTGCAATGCCCAAGAGATGGATTGGTCGGAGCTTTTTCTATCAGGCGCTCAGGGTGATGAAGATCGTTAAAGGGGTTAGCCCGGAAACGCTAACCATACTTGGTGGGCCTCATGTTAGCTTCACCCCTGAAGAGACCTTATGCGAGCACCCCGAGGTTGATGTCATTGGGCGTGGCGAGAGGGGGGAGCATACCCTGGTGGAGCTTTTGCGCTGCCTTGAGAGGGGCGAAGACCTCTCCCGGGTGAAGGGGATTGCCCTTCGCCAAGACGGCCACATTCTGCTCACGCCTCCCCAAGCCCTCATCGATGTGAATAGCCTCCCCCTGCCAGCATACCACCTTTTGCCTATGGAGAGGTACCACTTCACCGTCTTTGGCAAATTCACCACCCTGCTCTCCAGTCGCGGCTGCCCCTATAGGTGCACCTTCTGCTCGGAGTGGCGCTTTTGGGGGGCCACATGGCGACCCAGGGAGCCCAAAAGGGTGGTCGATGAGATGGAACTGTTGAACAAAAAATATGGCCGGGAGTGCTTTTGGTTTGGAGACGACTGCTTCAATGTAAGCGCGGAGCATGTTCGCGGGATCTGTAGCGAGATAATGGAGCGGG
>JACUUT010000116.1 GCA_014859165.1 Dehalococcoidia bacterium | reverse complement strand
GATGTGAAGTCGCCTCGCCCCCAATGCTTGCCAGCGCAGCGCAACCTCGATGGGGTCTTCAGAAAAGACCGTCTCCCGGCTGTAGTCACCCTGATACAGGCGAACGCACTTTCCGCCCCTAAGGTCGATGGCAGGAATGACCTCCAAATTTTTCCTCCAATCATCTAACGGTACGCCAGGTACTCCCTCCCCAGGAGTTCCCGGGCAACGATCAGTTTCATGACCTCGGTGGAGCCCTCAGCCAGGGTGAAAGACCTCACCCACCGCAGCGCTCTCTGCTCTGGGCATTCCTTTGAATAGCCGAAAGCGCCCTGCCACTGCATAGCATCGTTTATCGCATCAAAGGCCCATATTGGGGCTAGCATCTTGGCCATCGCTATCGCCTTTGACACCTCGAAGCGGGCGACTTTGCCACCCTTTTGCTCCTGATCATACATCCACAGCGCATTATAAGCCAGTAACCGTGCCGCCTCGATCCTGGCGTGATCCTCAGCCAGGGAGAACTGGAGCCCTTCATAGCTGGCAATGGCTCTGCCAAATGCCTTGCGCTCCTTCATATAATTCATGGCGTTCTCCAGTGACTTAGTAGCAGCCCCGACGCACACCAGGGCGATCATACCCCGGGCGAACTCGTAGCCCTCATGCACGATATAAAAGCCCTTGTTCTCCTCGCCGATGAGGTAATGCCCGGGGATGCGTACATCGTCGATAAAGAAGCCACCCCAGGAGATGCCCTCCCTGCCCATCTCCTCAAGGTAGGTTGTCCTTATACCGGGAACCCCCTTCATCGGTAGATAGAACAGGGTCATCCCCCTAGTGCCAAGCTCAGGGGCCATCCTGGCCAGGGTGATATAGCCACCGCCATAGCGCTCCACCTCCCTGACGCCGCTGATGTAGTTCTTCTCGCCGCTGACCACATAGCCATCGCCATCTTTGGTAATCCTGGTTTTCATCGATGCTAAATCGGAGCCGATGTCGGGTTCCGTAGTGGCGACTCCACGAAAGGACTCCCCTTTCCTCACCCGGGGAAACACCTCCCTTTTGGTCTGCTCGGTGCCATATTTATCGAGGAGATAGCCCCAGGCGTTCTGGATCAAGAAGAAGGCTGGGATAGCGCAGCTCGTGTCGGCAAATGCCAGCTCCTCGGCAGCGATCCCGGCGGTCACTGCAT
>JACUUT010000003.1 GCA_014859165.1 Dehalococcoidia bacterium | reverse complement strand
ACTCCCTATTAAACCAATGGTTATGTCAGCATTCATGGGGGCAGGGTATTCACACATTTGGCAAGCCTGCCTAAGGGATAGGTCTTCCTTTCCATTCTTGACCACCTTTAGAAAAGCCTCGGTGGGGGAAGAGCCATCCTTGGCAAGCTTTCCATAGTCCTTTATGGAGTAGGTGCCGAAGCAATCTATCCCAATCAAAACCAGGTTCTCCAGTGATGCCTGTTTCAGTTTCACCAGCTCGATGAGAGCCCTCAGTTCGCAGGACCTAAGCACTACCCCGACCTTCTTCGGGCTGGGTGTGACCTTGGTCATCTGGGAGACGATCCTCGCCGAGTTCACCGGCAAAACAGGAGCCAGAGGGCTAGGGGATCCAAGGCTCTCGGCGCGGCTTACTAAAGTTTGCACCACATTCTCTCTTGAGGGAAGCTCCTGAGGGATGAGCAGGGCATCTACGATTCCTTTTTCAAACAATTGACGCCAGAGCGTATTGAGGGTATTCAGCAGACCCCCGCCCTTGACCTCTAAAATCGCACTTGTCGCCATAATTCTTTCCTAAGCGGACCAATATTTTTTAATCGGGTTAGGCCCTTGTTTCCTTATCGCCTCGGTAAACTTAGCCACCGTATTGGCAAACAGCTTCCCTTCGGCGGCGCTAATCCAGCAAAGCCAAACCCGATCATCCTCCAGCCCCAGGGTGTTGAGAATGCTTTTGAGGATGGCTGTCCTTCTTCTACACTTATAGTTGCCCGATACATAGTGGCAATCGGCAGGATGACATGCCCCGATCATTACTCCGTCGGCTCCGCCGAGAAGAGCCCAGAGCACATAGACAGAGTCCACCATACCACTGCACATGGTTTGGATAGGGCGGATGTTGGTGGGATATTGCGTTCTAGTGGTGCCTGCCAGATCGGCAGCAGTATAGGTGCACCAGTGACATAGCAAACCCACGATATTAGGTTCAAACCCCTCTTCCTGCAAAGCAACCTCCTTTACATAACCAGAAAACAATTCCTATCTAATTAGCTTTGAATTGTTTCCCTATAAAATAGCATCCACCATGGAGAAAACCTGCCTATCGGTAAATCCCCTGAGCTTTGCCGCACCGCTGGGGCAGATGGCGACACAGGCACCGCAACCCTGGCAAAGCGCCTCTATTACCACGACCACCCCTTTCTCTGTATCTTTGAAGCGGGCATTATAGGGACAGACTGAGATGCAAAGCTCACAGCCGCTGCAACGCCTCTCATTGACCTCGGAGACGATTCTCCCCGACTCCAATCGTTCCCTGGAAAGGATACATGCTGCCCGTTGCGCCGCCGCCTGAGCCTGAACGATGCTCTCAGCCACTCCCCTCGGCGAGTGGGCCAGCCCGCATAAAAAGATGCCATTGGTCACGAAATCCACAGGGCGGAACTTTACCTCCGCCTCTTTGAAGAACCCATCTTCGCTCAATTCCAGACCCAGCATCTGGGCAAGCCTTTTATTATCGTTGGGAACAATTCCCGTGCTCAGCACCAATAAATCGGGCTCTATTTTCAGGACGCCCTCCAGCATGGGCTCAGTAGCCTTGACCACAAGCCTTTCCCCCTCCATTCTCACCTCCGGCTTATGATCTAAATCATAGTTAACGAAAAGGACGCCTTTTTCTCGGGCATGAGTGTAATACTCCTCTTTGAACCCATAGCTCATCACATCCCGATAAAGGACGAATATATCGATCTCAGGGTTCCTCTCTTTTAGACTCAGGGCGTTTTTGAGTGCTTGGGAGCAGCACATGCGGCTGCAATAGGGTCGTTCTTCATCCCTCGAGCCAACGCATTGAATCATCACCACAGAGTTGAGCTCCCTGGGGTCAAGTTTGCCTGAGGCCAATTGTTTTTCCAGCTCCGTCTGGGTTATGACCCTTTCGCTCTCACCGTAGCAATACTCTTTAGGTTCATACGCCTCGCCACCGGTAGCAACGATGATTGCACCTACCTTTAATGGTTGAAGAGCGCCATTCCTATCCTTAAGAGTGGTCTCAAAGTTCCCCGCATAGCCCGAGACCTGGATGACCTCGGTTTCCTGGTGAAGGTGAGTGAGGGGATTTTCCTCCGCCCTCTTGATGAGATCTTGGAGCAGGGCCTGGGGCTCTCCCCCTTCCAGAATGGTGAAAATATGTCTCAGGTTCCCCCCCCATTCAGCCGTTCTCTCCACTAGATGAGCCTCAAACCCCTGCTCCGCCAGGGACTGGGCAGCGGTCAAGCCAGCAAGGCCACCGCCAATAACCAGAGCCCGGGGCTCCACCCTCTGAGGGAGGGTGTGCAGAGGTTCTTGTGCTCCAACCTTTTCTAATGCGATTGCCAGCAGGCGCTTCCCCTTATCCGTCGCTGCCTCTTTGTGGTCTCGATGAATCCATGAGAGCTGCTCCCGAATATCCACCACCTCTAGAAGAGCGGGGTTTAGCCCCACATCTCTAATCGCATCGATAAAGAGCCTCTTGTAGGCGAAGGCGGAGCAGGCCGCCAGGACTACTCGATTGGCTTTTTCGCCCTTTATCCTTCCTTTCATTCCGGCCACAGCATCTTTGAGGCATAGATAGGGGATTTCTTCGACATAAACTACAACGGGCAGCCCTTTAGCGAAATCGACCATCTTCTGCATATCTATCGCCGATGCGATCTCCTCGCCGCAGCGGCAGAGGAAAATAGCAACCCTGGCTTCCATCTCCCGAACATCCAACTCTTCTGGATAGCCTTTCATGGTGAACGACTGACTGCGCCGGGAGGAAAGCAGTATTGAAACCTGGCATGCAGCAGCGCCAGCTTCGACCAGGGTATCGGCGATATCCTTGGGAGCGGAGGCCGAGCCACATACATAGATGCCCTCTCTGGAGGTCGCCACAGGGGAAAGCTCTCTGGTCTTGCAGAAACCCCACTGGTTTCGCTCTATACCCAAAATTTCGCTCAGTTCGAAAAAGCGAGGCGATGGGGTTTGCCCCACAGAAAGCACCACTAGCTCGAACTCTCGCCTCTCAAGCCCGTCCTCCGCTTTGGCGCTGAAGAGCAGATTTTTAGTCTTTGGGTCTTGCTTTATTTGGGGCACGCGGCAGCGGGTGAATTTGGTCCCAAAATCCTCTTTCGCCTGTTCATAATATCGGTAATAGCCTTTGCCGAAGGCTCTCAGGTCCATGAAGAAGATCTCGGCATCAAGCTCAGGGTCTTTCTCCTTAGCGAGTATCGCTTCCTTCAGGGCATACATGCAACAGGCCGAGGAGCAATAATCCCTTTCCTTGACCCTGGAGCCGACACATTGCAAGAAGGCTATGGACCGGGGAGGCTGGCCATCGGAAGGGCGAAGGATTTCTCCCTCTGTTGGACCGCTGGCGCTAAGCATCCGCTCCAACTGGATGCTGGTTATCACATTGGGATAGCGTTTATAGCCATACTGAGTCCAGGATCGAGGATCGAATTCCTCAAAACCTGTGCTCAACACTATGGCCCCTACCTCAAGCTGCCTCGCTTCATCTTGCGGGGAGAGGTCTATGGCAGCGGTGGGGCACTTCTCCACACAGGCTCCGCATTTGGTGCAAGAATCCCAATCGATACTGTAGCCACTGGACAGTGCCAGGGGATTGCGAAGGTAGATCGCCTTGCGATTTTCCAGCCCCTCGTTAAACTCGCTGGCTACCGCCACAGGGCAAGACTGGGCGCAAAGGTCGCAGCCGATACAAAGCTCCTCCTTCACCCCTCGGGGCTTGATTCTCAGGGTGACCAAGAAATCGCCAGCCTCACCCTCTACCTTCTCCGCCGTGGAAAGGGGCAAAAGCTCGATATTGGGGTGAAAGAGCCCGCGGCGGAGGCAAAATTGGGAGGATTCATCCCTGGAGAAGACGGGAAGTATTTTGCACATCCCGCAGTGATTATCGGGGAACCACTTATCCAGTTGGGTGAGCGTGCCTCCGATAAATGGGCTTTGGTCCGAAAGATAGACCTTGAACCCGGATTCAGCAAGCTCCAGGGAGCATTTCATCCCCCCGATCCCGGAGCCGATAACGAGCACCGCTCCTACCATTTATACATAAGCTCCTGTAGCCACATCGAGCATCTCAAAAAACTGCATGGCAGTCCAGTTCTTCTGTCGCATCGCCCCTGAGGGGCAGGCTGCGATGCAGGCGCCGCAGCCTTCACAGACCGCCTCATTGACCCTGGCCACCCTCCTTTTGGGGTCGATCTCTATAGCGTGATAGGCGCAGATGGAGGCGCAAATCCCACACCCGCTGCAAACCTCCTCATCGGGCCAGGCTACTGTAGGCTCATGAAGCAGCTCCTTCCTAGAGAAAAGGGAGATTACTTTGCTGGCTGCTCCGCTGGATGAGGAGATGGTATCCGGGATGTCCCTGGGCCACTGGGCGGTGCCCGCTAGATAGATGCCGGTGGTCAGCGTTTCCACCGGCCTGAGCTTGGGATGGGCCTCGGTCAAGAAGCCCAGTGCGTCAACGGTAACATTCAGTTTCCTTGCCAGCTCCTTAGCGCCCTCGCTCGGCGTCATAGCTGTGGCCAGGATTACAAGGTCGGCAGCGATTTCAATGCTTTTGCCGCTGAGGGTATCAGAGCCCCAAACCTTGATCTTGTCTCCATCCCGAAAGACCTTGGACACCCTCCCTCTCAGATATAGCACCCGCTCCTCCTCCACCGCCCTCTTGACGAACTCCTCATAGCCTTTGGAGTCGGATCGGATATCCATATAGAAGACATAGGCCTGTCCTTCAGGGACAGTCCTGCTATAGAGCACCGCTTGCTTAGCAATATACATGCAACAGACCCTCGAGCAATAGGTGAAGCCATGCTCCGGGTCGCGGGAGCCGACGCAGGAGATGAACACCACCTCCTTGGGAACCTTGCCATCGGAGGGTCTACGGATCTCGCCTCCGGTGGGACCGGAGGGAGAAAGTATCCTCTCAAACTGGAGCCCATCGATGACATCGGGGTCCGAGGCATATTCTGGGACATTCATTTTGTCCCAGATCTCATACCCGGTAGCCACAACTATGGCCCCCACCACCTCCTCGGCGATGGTTTCTTGCTGGAGGAAATCGATGGCTTTAGTGGGGCAAATCTCCTCACAGGCATGGCACTCATTCCCGTTGAAGTGCAGGCAGCTCCCCGGGTCGATCAAAAGCTTCTGGGGGATCGCCTCTCTGGGTGTGAGGTAGATGGCTTTTCGCTGGGAGAGCCCGCGGTCAAATTCAGCGGGCAAGGTGACGGGGCATTCACCCAGGCAAAGCTCACAATTATTGCATCTCTCTTCATTGATGTAGGAAGGCTTTGTTTTGATCTTTACTGCGAAATTGCCCACATAGCCTGAGATATCCTCCACCTCTGCACAGGTGTAGAGCTTTATTTTAGGATGGGAGGCGATCTCCGCCATCCTGGGAGCCATAAGGCACGGCACACGATTAAGCGTGGGGAAGGTCCCCGCTAGCTGTATAGCATGCCCTCCTATAGTGGGCAATTTTTCCACTATGATTACCTCATAGCCAGCACTGGCAATATCAAGGGCTGCCTGCATCCCGGCGATCCCTCCCCCGATCACTAGTGCCCTCTTGTGAAGGGGGACAACCATGGGTGTTAGCTCCATATTTCGCTTTAGCTTCTCAATTGTGGTCTCAATAATGAGGAGCGCCTTCTTAGTAGCTAGCTCTTTCTCGTGTTCGTGGGGCCAACTGCAATGCTCCCTAATGTTGGCTACTTCGCAGAAATAGGGGTTCAGCCCCTCTTTGGCCACTACATTGCGGAAGGTCTTCTCATGCATCGAGGGGGAGCAATTGGCCATCACAACGCCATCAAGCCCTTTTTCCCTTATCGCTCTCCTCACCAGGTCCTGCCCGGGGTCGGAGCACATATAGATATAGCTCTCAGCGTGGACCACACCGGGATAATCCTTTATTGTCTCCACAACTCGCTTCACGTCTACCGTTCCTGCGATATTCAAGCCGCAGTGGCAAATAAAAACGCCAATCCTTTTCAGCATTAACTTACTGCTGCCTCCTCCAATATCACTTCATCTTGACTGAATAGTGAGAGAAGCTTGCTCGCCGCCCCGCCTCCCTGAGCCACCGCGTCCGGGATATCCTTTGGGCCCTGACAGCAGCCGGCGAGGTAAATCCCAGGAACCGTGCTCTCCAGGGGGCAAAGCTTGGGATGAAGCTCGGTCATAAACCCATATTCATCGGTGGCGATGCTCAGTTTCACCGCAAGCTCTTTGGATCCCTCACTGGGCAGCATCGCCATGCCCAGGACCGCAAGATCACAAGCTATCTCCACCCTTTTCCCTGTCAGTGTATCTGACCCCCAGACCTTGATCTTGTCGCCATCTCTGAAAACCTTGGACACCCTGCCCCTGAGATAGAGGACTTTATCCTCCTCCACTGCTCTCTGGATGAACTCCTCGTAGCCCTTGCCTGTGGTTCGGATGTCCATATAGAATATATAGGCTTGACCATCGGGGACAGCGTGCTTATAGAGGAGGGCATGCTTGACCAGGTACATGCAGCACACCCTGGAGCAGTAGGGGACGCCATGCTCCGGGTCGCGGGAGCCACAACAGGAGATGAATACCACCTCTTTTGGCTCCCTGCCATCGGATGGCCTTATGACCTTGCCTGCAGTGGGGCCTGCGGGACAAAGGAGCCGCTCGAACTCAAGCCCATCGATGATATCAGGGTCTTCTTCGAATTCTGCGATCTCGCTCTTGGGCATGAGGTCAAAACCCGTAGCTACAATGATTGCGCCGACTTCTATTTCCACGAAGCTATCTTGCTGAGAGAAATCGATAGCCCCCACGGGGCATGCCATCTCGCATAGCCCACACTTCCCCTTGGTGAAATAACGGCAGTGTTCCCTATCGATAACAGGTCTCATGGGGACAGCTTGAGCGAAGGGGATATATATTGCCTTTCGATGGGCGATTTTCCCCGGCAAGTCCAAATATTGTTGAAATTCAGCAAGAGCCTTGGTAGCACATCTCTCCTGGCAGATCCCACATCCGTTGCACTTGTCCCAATCGACATAGGCTGCCTTTCGTCGTATCTTAACCTTAAACTTTCCAATGTTTCCCGAGACCCCCTCCACCTCGCTATAAGCCAATATCTTTATGTTCGGGTGCTGACCGGTGTCCGTCATCTTTGGTGTCTCGATGCACTGAGGGCAATCAAGCGTGGGGAAAGTCTCCGAAAGCTGGATCATGCGCCCGCCGATGCTGGGGGTCTTCTCCACTAAAATAACCTCGTAGCCAGCATCAGCGATATCCAACGATGCCTGAATTCCGGCGATACCGCCGCCGATTACGAGAGCTCTCTTAGTGATCGGAACCCTAGAGGAGACAGTGGGCCGGCTCATCCGCAGCCTCTCTAGAGCACTTTCGATAGCCTCGATAGCTCTCTGCGTAGCCTCTTTGGCGCCATCCTGGCCCTTGAGCTCGGCGACTACCATCTGATAGCCTTCCAAGCCGGCGGAGGTTACAATATGGCGAAAGGTCTCCTCATAAAGAGCCGGGGAGCAACTGGTGAGCACCACCCCATCCAGTTTTTCGTCCTTTATCGCTTCCTTAACCCGCTCCAGCCCCGGCGCCATGCACATTTCCTCATAATCAGCAGCATAAACTACACCTGGCTTATTGCCTATTGCCTCAAAAACCCTTCCCGTGTCTATAGGTGGAATAAGTTTACAGTGGCAGAGAAAAACTCCGATCCTTTCCATGCTATTGCCTCAATAATCCCTTGCTTTCCAGAAGAGGACGAGGGTCTACATAGTTCAGCTCGAAGCGGCACACCTCAGGATCCAGTCCCAGCGAAAGGGCGAGAAGCTGGGTAAAGTAGAGGATCGGTATCCCCTTAAATCCGCTATGTGTTTGCCTCAGCTCTTTCTGCTTTTGACCAAGGTTGAAATCGCACATGGGGCAGCTAAGGGCCACGGCCTCAGCCCCCCATCTTAGCGCTGAGCTCAATATATCCCAGACGCAATGTGAAACGAAATCCGGGTTGCTCAATATTTGATAAGAGCCACAGCATTCGGTGGCAAAGGGGAAGTCCACCACCTCAGCCCCCAGGGCTTGAAGCAAGTCATGCATTATGGTGGGTCTTTCCACATTGTCAATGGCTACCGCTTGCGGTCGAAGCAGGGTGCAGCCATAATAGGGAGCGACCTTCAGCCCTTTGAGGGGGAGCTGCACCTTCTGAGAGATGCTTTGCCACCCTACTTCATCCCTCAATACCTCAAGAAGGTGAACTACCTCGACCTCACCGTTATAATCTATCTCTTCTTCCATGAAGGTATTGAGGGTATTCCTCTTTTCCGGGTCATTTGTTATCAGCAGGTTAGCTCTTTTTAATGTGTTATAGCAAAAGGAGCATATGGTTACGACCTTGTTACTCTCCACCTCCTTTACCCGAATGAGATTGCGAACTGGGGCTAGCTGATGCAACTCTTCATCCTCGGCAAAGGAATATACCGTCCCGCAGCAGTTCCACCGTGGTAGCTCCACCAGATTGACCCCCAGGGCTGCCATCGAAGCCACGGCGGAATCCTCCAGGTTTTTGGCCTTGGTTTTTAAGGTGCATCCCGGATAATAACTCAGGTTCATCCTTTCTCCTCAAGCGGTGAGCTTCCTGAAGCCACCCACCATGGCGAGCTGAGGGAGTTCAGCGATGGTTTCTTGGGGAATCTCCGATATTTTCACATGATCGATATTTTTCCTCATGGTGATAAGCCTTAATGCCTCCATTACCCTTGCCAGGTCCACCCCCCTCGGGCAGCGAAGGGAACAGGTGATGCAGGAGGCGCATATCCAGATGGTGTTTGATTTGGCGATATCCTCCTCCAGCCCCAGTTGCACCAGGCGGATGATCTGATTGGGAAGCAACTCCATGGCGAAGGACATGGGACATCCCGCCGAGCACTTGCCGCATTGATAGCAGGGGGGGAGGGTTTGCCCGTTTATCTCCTCAACCTTTTTAACAAAGTCGCTGTATATCCTCTTAGTTGAAATCTCAACCCTCATTTTAATTCCTTTTGGTACTTAGCCATCCCTTCCTCGAATAAATCCCCTCCGTGGGCATCGTTTATGACGATGGCGTGGAAGTTCTCCACCTCAAGGCGCATGATTGCCTCCGCCCCCAAATCCTTGTAGCCCACCACCTCAGCATTCTTTATCGATCTGGCGATCAGTGCCCCAGCCCCTCCGATAGCGGCGAAGTAAATGGCTTTATGTTTCTTGATCGCATCCTTCACTTCCCTGGAGCGTGATCCCTTTCCGATCATCCCCTTGAGCCCTGCGGCGATGAGGCGAGGCGAGTAGGCATCCATCCGCCCGCTGGTGGTGGGTCCTGCGGCGCCAATAACCTGCCCAGGCTTGGCAGTGGAGGGAGCCGTGTAGTAAATGGTCTGACCATGAATATCGAAGGGCAATTCCTCACCGCAGTCCATGGCCTCGACGAGCCTTCTATGGGCAGCGTCGCGGGCAGTATAGATGACCCCCGTGATGGAGACCTGGTCTCCAGCCCTAAGCTTTTCTATTACCTGGGGATCGAAAGGCGATATAATATCCATTTCAATAAGATATTTTTAAAGCACTGCCTCCTTATAGCGGGCGGCGTGGCATTGCATATTGACGGCTACCGGGAGGGCACTCATATGGCAGGGAATGACCGCGGCGTGCACCGCCAGGGCAGTGGTACTTCCGCCAAAACCCTGCGGCCCAATGCCCAGTCTATTTACCCTTTCCAGTATCTCCCTCTCCAGCTCTGCTACCTCAGGGTCAGGATTGGGCTCCCCCACCTTGCGCAGAAGCGCCATCTTTGCCAGTATCATCACCCTTCCTGTTGTTCCCCCAATCCCCAAGCCGACAATGACTGGAGGGCAGGGGTCGCTTCCCGCCTCTTCCACAGTCCTGACTACGAAGTCGATGACACCCTGGCGACCATCGGCGGGGTTGAGCATGGTGAGGCGGCTCGTGTTCTCGCTACCCTCTCCTTTGGGCATAACCACAATGCGCAGATTATCGCCGCTCACTATCTCCGCATGAATCATAGCAGGGGTGTTATCATTGGTGTTCACCCTTGCCGAGAAGGGCCTTGTTACTATGGAATTTCGCAGATACCCCTGGCGGTAGCCCTGGCGCACCCCTTCCTGCACCGCATCATAAAGGTCGCCGCCAACGATATGGGCATCCTGACCCAGCCACAGATAGACCACCGTGATCCCTGTGTCCTGGCACAGGGGGATTTTCTCTTTTGCCGCGATACTGGCATTCTCCAGGATTTGCTCTAAGACCTGACGCCCCAAAGGTGCCTCCTCTTTATCCATTACCTGCTTCAGCGAATCCAGAACATCCTCGCCCAAGTAGAAATTCGCCTCCTGACACAGGCGAGCCACTGTCTCTGTTATTTTTTTTGAATCAATATCCCTCACTTTTTTAGTCCTGGCTTCATTACATCCACCAGTTCCCTCACCGCCTCAGCCGACTTCCTCAACGCTGCATCCTCCTCAGGGGTGAGCTTTATCTCGATGATCTGCTCGATTCCATTGGCTCCCAGCTTTACCGGGACACCGACAAATACCCCATCAATGCCATATTCGCCCTCAAGGTAGGCGGCGCAGGGCAGGATCCGCTTCTTATCCAGGAGTATCGAATCCACCATTTGGGCCACTGCCGCTGAGGGGGCATAGTAGGCACTTCCTCTCTTGAGGAGGCTCACGATCTCGCTACCGCCCTTTACGGTGCGCTCCACGATGCGATCGATGGTCTCTTTAGGGAGAAGTTCGGCTATCGGTATGCCGCCAACGGTGGTGAGCCTGGGGATGGCAACCATGGTGTCGTCATGCCCCCCAAGGACACAAGCGAATACATCCTCCACTGAGACATCCAACTCCATAGCCAGAAAGGTTCGAAATCTTGTAGTATCAAGGATGCCGGACTGCCCACAGACACGATTTCTGGGGAACTTACTCACCTGAAGCGCCAATTGAGCCATAGCATCAAGGGGGTTGGTGACCATGATAATGATGCAGTTGGGGGAATACCTCGCTACATTCTCGGTGACCCCTCTAATGATCTCCATATTGGTGAACACCAAGTCATTTCTGCTCATCCCAGGATTTCTGGGCACCCCGGAGGTGATGACAACGATATCGGAATCCGCCGTTTCCTCATAGCTATTGGTGCCAATGAGGCGGGAATCAGAAGCAATAACTGGTCCGCTCTGGAGTATATCCAGCGCTTTCCCTTGAGGCAACCCCTCAATGATGTCCACCAGCACCACATCGGCGTATCCCTTTTCGGCGATTCGTTGCGCGCAAGAGGCACCCACATTCCCAGCGCCGACGATGGTTACTTTCCTTCGCATTGTTCTATTCCTTCATTTTTTTGATCACTGCATCAGCTACCTGGGAGGTGCCCACTGCTGTGGGGTCATTGCGGTCGGGCTTCATATCGTAGGTAACAGCGTTCCCCTCAGCGATAGCCTGTGCAACTGCGCTCTCCACCCTATCGGCAGCACCTTTCTCCCCGATGTGGCGGAGCATCAATACCCCCGAGAGCATCATTGCCATAGGATTCACCTTGTTTTGACCGGCGTATTTAGGGGCACTGCCATGAGTCGGTTCAAAGATGGCGATGTCATCCCCGATGTTGGCTCCAGGGGCGAGCCCCAGACCCCCGATGAGCCCAGCGCAAAGCTCGGAAACGATATCACCGTAGAGATTGGGAAGAACCAGGACGTCATGGCGCTGCGGGAACCTCACTAGCTGCATGCACAAGCTATCAACGATCGTGGTTTCAAATTCAATATCGGGGTAATCCCTGGCGACTTCAACGGCGGTGGTCAAAAAGAGCCCATCGGTGAACTTCAGGATGTTAGCCTTGTGCACCGCGGTTACCTTTCTCCTCCCATTTTGGCGAGCATATTCGAAGGCAAACTTCACTACCCTTCTGCTGGCGCTCCGGGAGATGGCCTTAATGCTAAAGCTCGAATCCGCCTTGACCCGATCCCCGCTTTCCTCTGCAATGAGGCGCAGGAGTCTTGCTGCCGCTGGGGTCTCCCCCCGATACTCGATCCCCATGTAGAGGTCTTCGGTATTCTCCCTGACCACTACAATATCGACATCCTTGTAAATGGAAGGAGCACCGGGATAGGTCTTGCAGGGGCGAAGGCAAACATAGAGGTCAAGCTCCTTTCTGAGCGCCACATTGACGCTTCGGAAGCCAGAAGCAATGGGGGTGGTGATGGGGCCTTTGAGGGTCACCTTGTTTTTCCTGATGGAGTCGAAGAGGTAATCAGGCAGGGGGGTGCCATACTTATCCTGGGCACGATCGCCAGCGAAAGCCAAGTCCCAGTGGAAATTGATACCTGTTGCCTCCAGAACCCTTACTGTGGCCTCGGTAACCTCAGGGCCGATGCCATCGCCTGGGATCAGGGTAATAGTATAAGCCAAGATTCATCTCCTTATCGAGATTGGAGGCTGAAATCTCCGTGCTTCTTAATATAAGGGATAAGCCCACCCTCGTCAAGAATCCTGAGCATCACATCGGGGAACCGGCCCAGGGGGAGCACCACCCCGCTGGTGAGATTTTTAACCATGCCTCCCGCAAGGTCAACTTCAAGCTCATCCCCATCGCTTATCTTATCAGTATCGCATATAAGAACGGGGAGCCCGACATTGATGGCGTTTCTAAAGAAGATGCGCGCCGCAGACTTTGCCAGGACGGCGGCGACGCCAGCCATCTTGATAACGACGGCGGCATGCTCCCTACTTGAGCCCAGCCCGAAGTTTACGCCGGCAACGATGAAATCGCCGGGCTCCACCCTTGAGGTGAAGCTGGGGGCAACATCCTCCAGAAGGTGCTTTGCCAGCTCAGGCAGGTTGCTCCTCAGGTGAAAAAATCTCCCCGGTGTGATGTCATCGGTGGAGATATTATCCCCGAACTTGAAAGCCTTTCCCTTGAGCATCTACATAAGCTCCCTGGGGTCGGTGATCTCACCGGCGATGGCGCTTGCTGCGGCGGTCGCTGGACTCCCCAGATAGATAAAAGCCTCGGGATTTCCCATGCGCCCTCTGAAATTGCGGTTGGCCGTGGAAAGGCAAGCCTCCCCATCCCCAAGCACCCCCTGATGCACCCCGACACATGGGCCACAACCGGGTGGCAGAACAGTCCCTCCCGCCTCAAGGAAGGTCTGAATATACCCGGCGCCTATCGCTTGTGTGAGCACCTCTTTGGATGCCGGAGCGATCAGAAGCCTGGTCGCGGGATGGCGTTTTCGCCCTTTTAGGATCGCCGCAGCAGTTGCTAGATCCTCAAGACGACCATTAGTGCAGGTGCCGATGAAGACCTGCTGAATCTTTTCGCCCTTTAGCTCCTTGGCTGGGGCAATGTTATCTACGGCGTGGGGTTTAGACACCATTGGCTCCAGACTTGAGACATCGATCTCGATAATTTGTTCATACTCGGCATCAGGGTCAGGTCGAATAGAACGAAAGAGATCGCTGCGAGCGTGAGATTCAAGATACCGACGGGTGGTCTCATCGGAGGAGAAGAGCCCTGCCTTGGCCCCGGCCTCCACCGCCATATTAGCTAGAGTGAAGCGCTCCGACATGCCCATGTTTTCAATATTTTCGCCGCAAAACTCCAGCGCCCTGTAGGTGGCGCCATCGGCACCGATCTTGCCAATAATGTGAAGGGCGAGGTCTTTGGCATATACCCCCCTTTTGAAGCTGCCCCTGACCACTATCTTGAAGCTCTCCGGCACCCTGAGCCAAGTTTTCCCTAAAGCGATGGCGATGGCGACATCTGTAGAGCCCATCCCCGTGGCAAATGCCCCCAGTGCCCCTGCGGTCACGGTATGGGAATCGGCGCCAATAACTACCTCGCCCGGGTTGGCATAGGATTCAGCAATAAGTTGGTGGCAAATACCTTCTCCCACATCGCAAAGCTGGACACCGCTCTTTCGTGTGAAGTCGCGCAGGAGGATGTGGTCGTTGGCGAGCTCCCGAGAAGGGCTGGGGGAGGCATGGTCTAAAAATATGATTACCTTCGCTGGAGTGGCTATCCGCTCAAGTTCGCTTGCTTGAAGTTGCCGCAGCGCCAGGGGTCCGGTGCCATCCTGGAGGAAGGCAAGGTCAACCTTGGCAATAACAATATCTCCAGCATGGGCATCGCTCCCTGACTTCTCGCTCAGGATCTTCTCGGCGAGGGTCTTACCCATCTAACAGCCCTCATCAATTGGCTCCACCTCCACTCGGTATTGCTCATCCCCCATAGAGATACTATAAACCCTGCGCTCCAGCTTCAAGGGTGAGGCCACCTCCTCCATAAGCTTGCCCTCCTTCACCTTGGCGATAAGCTCATCCTCTCGCTTCACCTCCTCCATGGTCTTTGGGGCACGGGGAGGCTTCCAATCTGCTGGGATCTCCTTGTCCAATCCATATTTGTATCTCAGGAAACGCATCCCGGTGGTGGGATAGAGGGCGTAAGTTAACACATCTTTGTCATCTTTGGCGATACCCTTTGTGGCCTCGTGAGCCTTCTCTAGCTCTGGCTTCACCATGTCGGCGGCGCGACAGGTGATCGGCTCCTCGCCACGCTCATAGCCCTTAAGCACCATCTTCTGGATCTTAGGGTCAATGGGGACTGGTGGCTTACCATATAGGCCCCAACAGTAGTCCTTCACCTCTTTAGAGATAAACTTGTAAGGCCCGAAGAGGGTGTTCTGCACCGCTTGAGCCCCCACAATCTGGCTTGTAGGAGTAACCAGGGGAGGATAGCCGAGCTCCGCACGAGTCTTTGCCGTCATCGCCCGGCATTCATCCAACCTATGAAGCGCATCAGCCTCTCTTAGCTGGGCCACTAGGTTAGTGGTCATCCCACCAGGGATCTGATGGACGAGCACACCGGTGTCGATGACCGACATCGCTGAGGTGTCCAGGAAATCCCTGTACTTGGGGGCTATCTGCTCAAGCATCTGGCCACACTTTAATAGTTGCTCGACATCAAGCCCTGTATCCCTATCTGTCCCATAAAGAGCCACCACAATTGGCTCAATGGCCGGCTGTGAAGACCTTAAGGCGAAGGGGGATAGAGCAGTATCGATGATATCAACCCCAGCCTCGATCGCCTTTAATAGAGACATGGAACCCTGTCCGCTAGTGTAGTGGGTATGGAGCTCGACAGGGATATCTAAGACCTCCTTTAGGGCTTTGATTAGCTCATAGGCATCATATGGGGAGATCAGCCCTGCCTGGTCCTTAATACAGATGCTATCAGCACCTAAATCCCGCAGGATGAGGGCTTTCTTGACATAGTAATCCAGGTTATACACCGGTCCACCCATTCGGGGCTGGGTGAGGGAATAACATATCGCCCCTTGGTAATGCTTTCCTACCCTCTTGATTGCCTTAGCGGCGCGTTCGTGATTGCGCTCGTCATTCACGGCATCAAAGACGCGGAAGATATCAATCCCCACCTCGGCAGCATTCTCAACGAAGCAATCGACCAGATCATCGTGGTGGTTTCGATAGGCAACCAGGTTCTGCCCTCTGAGGAGCATCTGCAATGGGGTATCAGGCATGAGCCTCTTCAATTTCCGAGGCCTGTCCCAAGGGTCCTCACCCAAAAAGCGGTGGGGGACATCAAAGGTTGCCCCTCCCCAAACCTCCATGGAATAGAAGCCACATTTGTTCATCTCCTCAGCCATCCATTCCATATCCTCGGTTCGCATCCTGGTGGCTAGAGCGGACTGGTGTCCATCTCGAAAGGTGGTATCACAGACCTTAACCGGGTTTGCTGCTTTTGGCCTATCCTTCACTTTTTCGGTAGTCAAATCGCTTGCCTTATATGGGACCTCTCCAATGCCAGTCATAGCTTCCACCTCCCAAAGACTCTTGTCTAAAGACAAATCATCCGTAATACTATCCCGCCGTTTCCCCTAAAGCGGGATATTCCCATGCTTCTTGGGGGGATTTGTATCCTGTTTGTTTTGGAGCATCTCCAGTGCCTTTATCAGCCTGGGGCGTGTCTCCCTGGGGTCGATGACATCATCGATATAGCCTCTCCCCGCCGCTACATAGGGGTTGGCGAACTTTTGTGTGTATTCGGCGATGAGAGTTCTGCGAGTCTCCTCAGGGTTCTCCGACTGTTTGATGGCGTCTCGATAGATGATGTTCACCGCACCATCGGGCCCCATCACCGCGATCTCGGCAATGGGCCAGGCATAGTTGATGTCGGCCCCGAGGTGCTTGCTGCTCATCGCTATGTATGCACCACCATAGGCTTTACGGGTAATGGTGGTAACCTTGGGAGCGGTAGCCTCGGCGTAGGCGAAGAGCACCTTAGCGCCATGCCTGATGATCCCCCCATATTCCTGATCGACGCCGGGCATATATCCAGGGACATCGACGAAGGTGATTATAGGGATATTGAAGCAATCGAGGAAGCGCACAAACCGGGCGGCTTTATCAGAGGCATCAATATCGAGACACCCTGCCGATACGGAGGGTTGCTGAGCAACAATGCCCACCGCGCGCCCATTGAGCCTGGCAAAGCCGGTGATAATGTTTGGGGCGAAGCTCTCATGAACCTCCATAAATTCACCGTTATCCACTACTCTCCAGATGACCTTTTTCATATTGTATGCCTTGGTGGGGTCCTCCGGAACGATGTAAAGGAGCTCCTCATCCATTCTATCGGGGTCATCGGTGATCTCCACCAAGGGGGTCTTCTCCCTATTGTTCTGAGGGAGATAGCTGAGGAGCTGACGCACCATCTTCAGGCATTCTTCATCATTCTCGGCGACAAAATGGCAATTCCCGCTGGTTTCAGCGTGAACCACCGCCCCGCCGAGTTCTTCGTGGGTTACCACCTCACCGGTGGTCGCTTTGATCACATCTGGACCGGTGATATACATCTGCGCCGTTCCATTCACCATGAAGATGAAGTCGGTGATGGCAGGGGAGTAAACCGCTCCGCCAGCAGCAGGGCCCATGATCACCGAGATCTGGGGGATAACCCCTGAGTATATGGTATTACGGTAGAATATATCGCCATATCCGGCGAGGCTGTCCACCCCCTCCTGAATTCTCGCCCCGCCGGAGTCCAGGAGTCCGATGATAGGAGCACCGTTCTTAACCGCCAGGTCCATCACCTTACAAGTCTTCTCGGCTACCACCTTCGAAAGCGACCCTCCGAAGACGGTGAAATCCTGCGCGAAGAGATAAACAAGCCTGCCGTCTATCTTTCCATACCCAGTAACTATAGCATCGCCTAAAAATTTCTTATCGGCAAGCCCGAACTCGGTGGCGCGATGGGTAACAAAGGCATCAAGCTCCACAAAGCTTCCCTCATCGAGGAGGAGGGCAATGCGCTCTCTAGCGGTAAATTTGCCCTTCTCATGCTGGGCCTCAATCCGCTTGTCGCCACCACCCAGCTTTGACTCTGCCCTGAATTTGGTTAAGCTCGCTATCCTCTCTTCAATCGCCATTTTCCCCTCCGCAAGTTTGTGAAAGTGGTTACATGCTTATTCTATAATGTTGACCCCAAAAATGCAAGGAGATGTACTCGTCCAGTACATTAGTGACATATAACTTCCTTGTCATTGCGAGGCACAAAGTGCCGAAGCAATCTCCTATTTGGGTTTCCTTTCCCTGTGGGATTGCTTCGCGGAGTTTATCCTGAGCCGTATGTTGAGATTCTTCCCCCGACTTGTCGGGGTCAGAATGACAGAAGGCGAAGGGCTCGCAATGACATAAAGAATTGCCAGGGCATGTCTCAAACCTAAAGCGTAAGATAACCCCCTACCCCGATGTATCGGGGAGGCGTCCCCCATCTATCTGAGCGAGTTCAGGCGAGTTGCCCGCCCATGAAATGATGTTTCCCACCGCTCCTTGTCAAGTATTCTCAATGACTTGGGCTTGTGCTAGAATCTGAGGGTGGAGATGATGGTGAGCAGTGGTCTTGGCGTCACCAGGTGCGGCGATAGGGAGTTCAGGTGGGGGGAGCGAACCTTCATCATGGGGGTCTTGAACCTCACCCCTGACTCCTTCTCCAGCGATGGTCTGGGGAGCGACATCGATGCTGCTCTGGCTCAGGCAAAACGCCTCATCGGAGAGGGCGCCGACATCCTCGATGTGGGCGGCGAGTCCACCCGTCCCGACTCAACCCCCATATCCGCCGCTGAGGAGCTAGGCCGGGTGATCCCGGTGATCGAAAAGCTGGCGGGGGAGGTCACCGTGCCCATAAGCATCGATACCTACAAATCTGAGGTAGCCAGGCGTGCCCTTGAGGCAGGGGCGAGGATGATCAACGATGTTTGGGGCCTGAGGCGTGACCCCTCCCTTGCCCAGCTCGCTGCCGAATGGGGGGTGCCCCTCGTCATTGTGGCAAATCAGCGGGAAACCATCTATCAGGAGATCATCTCTGAGGTCATGGCTTCCTTGAGGAAGGGCATCAACCTGGCGCTGGATGCTGGGGTGGCCTGGGAGAATGTCATCATCGACCCGGGCATCGGTTTCGGCAAGACCCTAGAGGGAAATCTGGAGCTCATCCGTCGCCTGGGTGAGGTCAAGGCGCTGAGCAGACCAATTCTCTTAGGCACATCGCGCAAATCGATGATCGGGCTGGTGCTGAACTTGCCTCCCGATCAGCGTTTGGAGGGGACGGCGGCCACCATTGCCCTGGGTATCGCCAATGGCGCTGACATAGTGCGGGTGCATGAGGTCCTCCAGATGGTGCGCGTCTCAAGGATGACCGATGCCATTGTCAGGGGAATCAGATGAAGGTCTATCTTGGTCTCGGTTCGAATTTGGGGGATCGCAAAGCAAATCTGGAAAAAGCGCTCCAGCTCCTTAGCGAGCGGCTCGCTATAGAGCAAATCTCCTCCCTTTATGAAACCGCGCCAGTGGGGCATGAGGAGCAATCTTTGTTTCTCAATGTCGTTTGCCGCACTCAAACAGACCTGGAGCCATTCCAACTGCTTTCCCTGATAAAGGGTATCGAGGTCAGTCTGGGGAGGGTGCCCAGCTTCCCCAATGCCCCCCGCCCCATAGATGTGGACATACTCTTTTATGGCGACCTTGTTATGGAGACCCCGGAGTTAACCATCCCTCATCCTCGAATAAAGGAGCGGGCCTTTGTGCTTATCCCCCTTTTCGAACTCGATGCGGCGCTGCTCCACCCGCCGAGCGGTGAGCGTATTAGCGCTCTGGCAGCGAGGGTTCCGGGTAGGGAAGGGGTGAGAAAGATGGGTAAGCTGATAGCTATGAAGGGATAAATATGCCTTATCAGAAGCAATGTCCCAATTGTGGGAATTCAAATAGAAAACGCTGGAGGTTG
This sequence comes from Dehalococcoidia bacterium, assembly GCA_014859165.1. Classification (GTDB taxonomy): domain Bacteria; phylum Chloroflexota; class Dehalococcoidia; order E44-bin15; family E44-bin15; genus Kmv38. The sequence goes on along the minus strand of JACUUT010000003.1, from coordinate 15,635 downwards.
CTTCGTGAGGAATATCGTTTCAGGAGATTCTTCTCCCGGTATTGGGAATGTCACGCCTGTGGACACAAATTCGTTGAAGATGTCGATTCACGCTGGGCTCGCCCCACCGAACGAGGAAACCAGAAAGCGTAGCGATCATGTGACAGACAGGAAAGGAGAATGTGGTGTTCGAGGTATCGGTTCGAGAACACTTTGACGCCGCGCACTACCTCAAGGGCTATATGGGGAAGTGCGAAAAGCTGCACGGGCACCGCTTCCAGGTGATGGTCACGGTGCGGGCGCAGGATGTGGACGAGATCGGGCTTACCTATGATTTTGTAGCGCTGAAAGGGCATCTCAGGGAGATACTGGAGCGCTTTGACCATGTCTGCCTGAATGATGTGCCGCCTTTTGACAGGGTCAACCCTTCCTCGGAGAACATTGCCACCGAAATATGTGAAGAGCTCCAGAAAAGAAGGCTCCCTATCTTTAGCGTCCAGGTCTGCGAATCCCCGGACTCTTGTGTCACCTATATACCTGACAAACCGGGCTAGGGCTTGGGTTCTGAAGCGCTTTCCTCGGTGACCTGTGGTGGAGCCTCGATCTTGGTTACTGCCATGGTCCATCCGATCCAGAATCCCAGCGCCAACACCACCAAGAAGCCAATGACTACGGGGACGGCAACGGCCCAGTAGCTCTCAAGGACTATCCCCACGATGAAGGCAATGCCCACCACAACAGTTCCCAAACAGATCAGCCCACCAACTATTCGAGACTTCTGCATGCTACCTCCTTTATTTTAGGTGCGAAGCTCCGGCGGGAGTAGATTCGGAATGGTCTCTTCTATGGGATAGGTTACCGAGCAACCTTCACAATACAGGGAACCCTTGATGACCTCCTTTTCATCCTCCTCTTCGACGGTAAGTTTGAGTGAGCCCTTACAAAGTGGGCAAGCGAGGATTTCCATGAGATCCCTTTTCATCACCCCCTCCTTATCTCTGGAGAGAATTCTACTTCACTTGCTCCTCGTCGTCAATATCGGAGCTTCTGCTTGACATCGCTATTCTTTTGCGAATAGAATGCTGAGAGCCAGTAAAAGGGGAAATACCTATGAAAAGGACGAGGATTTGCGATCTATTGGGTATCGAGCACCCCATAATCCAAGGGGGGATGACATGGATTGCCAATGCCGAGCTTGCTGCTGCCGTTTCTGAGGCCGGGGCGCTGGGAATAATCAGCCCTAATGCCGCGATGAGGCTCGAGGGGGACGTGGTGGAGAACCTCAGGAGCCAGATAAGAAAGGCGAAAAGCCTCACCGATAAACCCTTTGGGGTGAACCTTCCTGTGCAAATCCCGGAGTGCAAGGAGTTGATCGATGTAGTGATTGAAGAGGGGGTGAAGGTGGTGACCACCTCGGCGGGCAACCCCGCCCTTCATACCCCCCGCCTGAAGGAAGGCGGGGTTAAGGTCCTCCATGTTGTGGCCTCGGTAAGGCATGCCAAGGGCGCTGAAAGGCACGGTGTGGATGCGGTAATCGCCGAGGGCTATGAAGCTGGGGGGCATAATGGCTTCGATGAGCTTCCCACCTTCGTCCTCGTTCCCCAGGTAGTGGAGGCGGTAAGCATCCCTGTGGTTGCCGCCGGGGGGATCGCCGATGCACGGGGTTTTGTTGCCGCTCTGGCTTTGGGGGCAGAGGGGGTGCAGATGGGCACCCGCTTCGTCGCCACCCATGAGTGTGTGGCCCACCAGAACTTCAAGGAAATGATCGTAAAAGCCACTGACACGGGGACAATGATCACCGGGAGAAAGCTCGGTCCCACCAGGGGGATTAAGAATGAGTTTACGGCCAAGCTCCTCGAGATGGACAAGCGTGGGGCCTCGGCTGAAGAGATTTTGGCCTTCATCGGCGTTGGTAGGTCACGGATGGGCCAATTAGAGGGCAAGGTGCAGGAAGGCGAGGTATATTGCGGTGCCATTGCTGGGGTGATCAGTGAGATCGTGAGCGCCGGCGAGGTGGTTCGAAGCATTGTGGATAGCTATTCCAGGGTAGTGGCCAATCTGTAATTAAGAGGAGGATTAGGTGAGGAAGACAAGGGTCTGCGAGCTTTTGGGTATTGAGTATCCCATAATTCAAGGTGGGATGAGCCTGATCGCCAATGCTGAGCTGGCAGCCTCTGTTTCTGAGGCCGGAGGGCTGGGCATAATCAGCCCAAACGCCGGGGAGCCCGATTGGGGAAAGGTTGCCGAGAACCTCAGGAACCAGATAAGAAAGGCGAAAAGCCTCACCGATAAGCCCTTTGGGGTGAACTTCTCCATACAGAACATAGGTGAGGACCGGAGCCTGATCGACATCGCCATTGAGGAGGGGGTTCGGGTGGTCACCATAGGGGCGGGAAGTCCAGCGCTTCACACCAAGTATCTTAAGGAGCACAAGGTTAAGGTCCTCCATGTGGTGGCCTCGGTAAGGCATGCCAGGGGCGCTGAGAAGAACGGTGTAGACGCTGTCATCGCTGAGGGGTATGAGTCGGGGGGGCTCAATAGCCCCGATGAGATTACCACTTTTGTCCTCATCCCCCAGGTGGTGGATGCGGTGAGCATCCCTGTGGTTGCCGCAGGAGGCATCTGCGATGCTAAGGGGTTTGTTGCTGCGCTGGCTTTAGGGGCGGAGGGGGTGCAGATGGGCACTCGCTTCATCGCCACCCGCGAGTGCATCGCTAATCAGAGCTATAAAGAGGCTATCGTTGAGGCTACAGATACCTCTACTGTGATCACGGGGAGGAGGCTAATACCCACCAGAGGCTTAAAAAACGAGTTAACAAAGCGGATTCAGGAGAAGGAGAGCGCTGGCGCTTCCCGCGAGGAGCTATTAGCTATCCTGTCCCCCGGGCTAACCGCAGCGGCAGCACTGCGGGGCGATATAGTTCACGGTCAAGCATTGGCTGGGGCTGTGGCCGGGATGATCAAGGAGATCATGAGCGCCAGCGATGTGGTTCGAAGCATCGTTGAGGGCTACGACAGGATAGTGGCTGGACTTTAATCGCAGTCATTGCGACCCCGATTTATCGGGGGAAGCAATCCCATCAGAACTATTCCGCCTCGCTTTCCCCAATAAGCCTCTCTCCGTACTCCAGAAGCACCTTGATTCGCTCCTGGGATATGCTTTTCGAGTTCAGGTAGACCTCAAGGGCCTCCAGGGGGGTTGTCCCCTCAGCAGAAAAGCCTGGCATGCGGGGACGGCGCTCTCGCGCCACATCCCTGGCGATGGCAGCGATGAAGTGGGCGTCTTTCAGCGCCTTGCGAACCTCCCCCTCACCAAACAGCCCTTCAAGCCGCTCCGGGATAGCCACCTGGACCCGCACAATGGCATCCTTTACCTCGTGCCTGGCGATGGCCTTGAGCACCGCCTCGGTGGGCTCGGGCTCCTGGGCGCCGATATTTACCTTGATGGTGAGAAAAGGACGCGCCTTCACCGGATGAAACTCAAAGGACACCTGCCTTTTTTGCCCTATCTCCACAACATAGAACCCCTTCTCGTCCTCCTCCTCGCTGAAGTCGATGCGCTCCAGGCTTCCCGGGTAGACCACGGGGGGATTTTCCGTGAGGACTTGCGACTTATGAATATGACCCAAGGCAACATAATCGAAGGCGGGGTTTGCCACATTGCTCTGAAGGAGCACATAATCGTGCCCCATTATCATCCCCCTCTCCGAGCCAGTCCGGGCGCCGTGGACGAAGACATGGGCGGCGAGGATGGCGGGCAGGCTCCGATCCAGCGCCTCGACCTCCGCCATGAGGCGCTCGGTGAGTATCCTCTCCAGCCTCTCATTGACCTCATCGAGGGTGAGGTTCTTTGTCTCCTCCCTGCTGAGTAGGGCGCTCCTTCTTGCCCAGGGCAATGCGACAACCTGAAGGATGCCATTTTTGGTCTCTATTCTATAGGTGCCGGGGCGAGTGGCCACGGTAACATTTTCAATCTCCAGTGTATGAAAAATCTCCATTGTGGTGGCTCTACCGATGGCGTTGGGGAGGTCATGGTTACCGATGAGGAGGAAAATGGGGGTGCCGCTTGATGCCAGCCTCCAGATGCGCCTGGCGAACTCCCTCTGGTGGGTCTGGGAGGGCTCGCGGCTCTTGTAGGCATCGCCACAGAAAAGGACGAGGTCGATTTTCTCGCTCAGGGCATATGCCACCACCTCATCGAAAGCCGATAAGAAATCGCCGAGGCGGGATGAAAGCCCGGTCTGGGGGTCGATTCTCCCGTAGTTCTCCACCCCCAGGTGCAGGTCAGCAAAATGAAGGATTTTCATTGCTTAAACCAATCTAGGTTTCGGCTATTGAAATAGTTTTCAATGCTGGTGAGATACTCTCTTTGAGAGTGGCCCAGCCTTTAGAATCATCACTGTAAAGAAAACACCTAATATAAGCAATGTCAAAGGGAATATCGTTGCTATTTTGGGCAATTAGTATGACAGGTTTGCCAATGGTGTGAGCAATGCCGAGTTCGTAAAAGACATTGGGGTTTCTGCCTGTAACATCCGCCAGAATCACTCTGCTCTTTAAGATATAAGTCCAAATGTCCTCAGTTATGGGCGTGGGCGAAAAGAGTTCATCCGCCTTTAGACACTTGAAACCTTCAGATTGGATAGCGGGTTTTATGTGATCCTCATATAAGCGATCAAAAGCTGGAGCAAAGGGCATGAGAACAAAACACAAATCATGTTCAAGCTTTATGTCTCTAGTTCTAAAAATCGGATTTACGGTTAAGGCCCCTGCTTCCGGTCTTTCTAACTCCCTTTCTTCGGTACTAATAACTAGCTTGCCTTTTTGGTTTAGCTGTAGACCGACATGCATAAGAACGCGATTAAGGTCATTGCTGACTCTCATACGCTGCTCTTCTTCACTTATCCATTCTAGAGGGTTGCAAAACTCTTGGATGATCTTAGCCACATGATACTGACCGTCAGGTTGCGCATTTAGGTCCTTCAGCTCTTGGTAAATAAACCGCCATTTAGTGCTTCCATCATGCTTGATTTGCGGGTAACCGGCCTTAGCAAAAAATTCTGTTATCTCAGAGCTAGTTTTTCGCTCCCCGATAAGTTTGGAAACATGTTCCAGAATCTGCTCTGGGAATTTATCTAGTTTCTTCCTCTCCATAGTGTGCACCCCTCACCTAACGCAATCCGGAAACCACCTATCCCTACCCCTCAAACCTCAGCCGGTAGCTGCCATGTTACGGCTTAAGTCTATTCTAAATCCCCGCTATCTTCGATTGAATCCTCTATATCGGTGATTGGGGCTCTATTAAATAGCCTATCAAAGACCTGCACGAACCACCCTTTATTAAGGGAAATAATGATACCCGTTATATCACAGACCGCGTCTGCGAGCTGGTCTGCCACGTGAATTAATCTCGTTGGCCACATTCCAGGGCGTATTAGCTCCCAGACTTCCTCTTGGAGCGCGTTTGCCCCGCAACATGCAAACGCAATGGTTGATGGCGTAACATATTTTCTTGCTCTTTCTGGCAATTTGCTCCTAATCTTGCCGATGAAGGGCTGAGCCCTATCTATTCGCTCTATGAGTTCTCTCATGAAGAAGCCGAACATGGTATGGGTAATGATAGTAAAGCCGGAGGTGTTATATTTTACTCCGCCCAGTATTACGGTGCCGGCAAAATGCAGGCATATTGCCCCGGTGAGCGCCACCATAAACATCCTGTTCTCCCTGAACAGACATCCTATTATCGAAGCAAGCCACAAAAATGGCGCGCTTGGTCGCCTCTGCGCCACCCAGTAAATTATCCCTGAGGCTCCTAAGCAGAAAAGGAAGAAGAGAAAAAGCAGCATCTCAGCTAATTATTCTCCCGCTCTAGCACTCGAGAATTCTCTCCTCCCTACCCCTCGAACCCAAGCCAGTAGCTGCCGCCAGGGGGCAGGACATCGAGGGGCTCGCCGGAAAGCTTGGCCTCAAGGGTGCGCTTGAGCTCCCCGATATATCGGGGCACCCTTATCTGCTTCATGCTGTCGCGCTCGCGAATGGTAACCTGATTATCCTCAAGCGACTGGAAGTCGATGGTGACCGAGAATGGGGTGCCGATCTCGTCCTGCCTGCGATAGCGCCTGCCAATGCTCTGGGCATCGTCGAACTGCGTCACGAAGCATTTGCGCAGGTCGGCGTAGACATCGCGCGCCATAGGGATGAGGGACTCGTTTCGGCTCAGGGGGAGGATGGCCACCTTTATCGGCGCAAGGTCGGGATGGAGGCGAAGCACCACCCGTATCTCATCCTTATCTGGCTCCTCATCGTAGGCATCGAGGAGGAAGGCGAGGGCAGAGCGATCCACCCCTGCCGAGGGCTCGATGACATAGGGGAGGTAACGCTCGTTGCTATCGGGGTCGAAGTAGCTGAGGTCCTTACCACTAAATTGGGTATGCTGTGCCAGGTCGAAGTCGCCGCGATGAGCGATGCCCTCAAGCTCTGCCCAGCCCATCGGGAAAAGGTATTCGATGTCGTAGCAGGAGCGGGCATAGTGGGCAAGCTCATCCTTGGCGTGCTGGCGGAGGCGGAGGTTCTCACCCTTGATGCCCAATTTGGTATACCAGTTGAATCGCTCCTCAAGCCAGTAGTTGAGCCATGCGTCAGCGGTATCTGGCTTGACGAAGAACTCGATCTCCATCATCTCGAACTCGCGACTTCTAAAGATAAAGTTTCCGGTGGTGATCTCGTTTCTAAAAGCCTTGCCGATCTGGGCGATGCCAAAGGGAAGCTTCTTGCGCGCCGTGTTCATCACGCTAGCGAAGTTGACGAATATCCCCTGAGCCGTCTCCGGGCGCAGATAGACCGTGGCTGTCTCATCCTCCACTGGTCCGAAGAATGTCTTGAACATGAGGTTGAACATGCGGGGCTCGGTGAGCTCACCGCCGCAATCGGGGCAGCGACCATCTTTGGTATCGTCGGCGCGCCAGCGCTGGCGGCACTCCTTGCAATCCACCATCGGGTCGGCGAAGCCATCCACATGCCCGCTGGCAACCCATGTCTTGGGGTGCATCAGGATGCTTGAATCCAGGCCAACAATATCCTCCCTCTCCTGAACCATAGCCCGCCACCAGGCCTCCTTAATATTGCGCTTCAGCTCCACCCCCAGCGGTCCATAGTCCCAGCAACTGGAAAGCCCGCCGTATATCTCGCTCGATTGGAAGATGAAGCCCCTCCGTTTACAGAGGGAGACCATCTTTTCCATGTCTACTTTCACTCTCTGCCCCCCGTCTCACTGCCGGTAGGGAAGTGGCATATACTATGTAGCTCCTCTCCTCTAATGCTCGCACGAGTAGTTAACTTGTTGAACTCCTTTTCTAAATCCTCAGCGAATATATAGCTAATCTTAGTTTCGAGATACGCTGGTCGGCCTATATAGGAGGAAGTCGTTAATTCCTGGTTTAGTTTCCTCCTCCTGGTTTTGGGAGCAACAATGGTCACCTGATGCCTGTGCCCTAATTCTGGCGTAGCGTCAAGTAAGGCTGAGAAGCGTTCCAAGGCGCTCAAGATTGGTGTGTGCTCCTCTATTTCAAACGCCCAAACAGGGCTGCCATCCGCCGTAGCCCAGATAATGTCGATTTGCTCGATGCGCCTCATCTTCTCTGGCTCCACCTTGATGTTAAGCTGGGTTAGGGGTTTGAGGCGCGCCAGCATGGGGTCGCTTCTCTCTTGCCTGCCTATGTAGGGGACAAGCCCCGCTTTCTGGCAGAGCAAGGCAAGCCGATAAATCTGTTGGTTATGCGTTGTGCTGGCTGGGATTTCAGCTACATATTCAGCAGCAGTTTCAAATAGCGGCAACTCTCCTTGCTCCGCTAACTCCTCTGGTTTCTTCAGCTCCCAGTTAATGCCATCATGGGATACTGCAACCTCTTTCAGCACATCGTCAATATCCTCCTTTGTAGGTTCGTGCCCGTTTATCAAGCGAGGAAGGATGAAGGTAACGATTTCATCGAAGTTTGCTTTACCTACTTTGTGTAAATAGCGCATCACATAATATCTGATGCGCTTTCTTGGCTCAATGAAATTACCAAGCTTGCGTCCAGCCCTGATTTGCCACATGTTATTATTATCAAGCTCAAAGTCGCTATCGAGGATTGCCAGAATATCACTGATATTTTTAGCGGCAGCATCAATGAAAAGGTCATCATCAAGAAGCTCTGGCACTACCTCTCTGAGTATCTCCTCTGTGGTGGCGCCTCCGCCACGGTAAATTACCCTCTCCGCAACATTCTTAATCAGATTTGCCATTGGTAGAGACATAGGCTGAGATATTTTCCTTTTAGCGGTCTTCTGGAAGTTGACAATAAGGCTTTCGCCAAGAACTCGCAGGGGATTCTTAATCTTGTGGAAGGTCTTATAACTCAACGGCTGGGCGACACAGTTTACATACTCAAAGCCGCTGTAGCGAAGCATATCCCGGATGGAATACCATAGGCGGGTTTCCTTGTGATGGAAGACGAGCGATAGCCAGGCATCATCCTTTAAGGCGTAGAACATCTGCTCAAACGATTTCTGAAGCACATCCAGATAATGCTTTTCGTCAAATTGCTGCTCTCCACCTTCGATTGCCTCCCTCGCCCGCATCCCATCGGTGACCTCAAATCCGAGCCAGGCGTGCCACATCGTGCCCAGGTCTAAATAGGCGATATGCGCCCCATAGGGCGGGTCAGTATAGATATAATCCACCGACTTTTCATCCACACACTTGAGCAGGCTCTCGGCGGAATCGCGATAGACACTAAAAGTTTCGCCCTCACGAACAAAGTCGCCAAAAATCTCATTGCTCTTCTTCTTGGCATTAGCTACCAGCCTTGCCCTAACCTTGAACACGTCCCACGCATCACGGTAACTAGGGTACGGAGGCACCCAATAACGGTAGACTATGAAGACTCCGCAGGTGCCCCCACCCCTCTTTCGGTCGTATTTGCTCATTTTGTTTGCTATTGCTAAACTCGCTGAGAAAGCGAGCAATAGAAGTCCTCTTGCCTGCTCATTTGGCATCCTCATAATGGCTGAATGCAAATGAGCAAAGATTATTAGCTGCCTTCTGTCAAACAGGCCTTCCACATACCCTCTGTCGGCATTTGAGGGAAGCTTCACCCCTTTGGGATACCATTCTGTTATCTCATAATCTTCCAGCTCTCTGGTTGAAGCGTTGCGGACAAATTCCACAATCGGCTTCATCTCTCGCTCCACCTGGTGGTAGGCTTCCCAGTAAGCGTTGAGGTCAACGGGGGCGAGGCAGGTCTGCCTGGTGATGAAAACTGCCAGGGGGTCCAAATCCATACATATGGCGCTCCGCCTTGAGGTGAGCGCCTCAATTGCAGTAACACCGCTGCCGCAGAAGGGGTCGACTACAAGCCCACCCTGGGGGCAAAAGTGGCGGATATACTCGCCAACGACATTTGACGGCTGTTTCGTGTAGTAGGGATGAATCATGCGATGCCAAGCCTGATACTTTAAGGCAGGAAAGGGACGGCGAATCGGTTCGATGATTACAGCTTGTGTTGTCATATTAACCCTCTATATCTAACAACCCCGATTTTATCGGGGTTGCCGCTAAATGTCAAAGGCTTGACAGGGAAGTGAGAATAGCGAACAATAGCACTATGATTTTAAGAGGGCTGGAACTGGGTCCCTTCCTCTCCAACTGCTATATCGTGGGCTCGGAGAAGACCAAGGAGGGGATGATCATCGACCCCTGCGCCGAGGCCGAGACCATAATGGATAGTGTGCGCCAGCTTGGGCTCACCATAAAGCTCATTGTCGCCACTCACGCTCATCCTGATCACATTATGGCGCTTCGTGAGGTCAAAGAGGACACCGGCGCTCCCTTCGCCATCCATGAGGCTGAGTTCACCGGGGGAATCACGCAGGGAATGGCCCGAATACTTGGTATGCTGGCGACCGGCTCCTTTGGGCCGTCCCCTAAGCCTGAAAGGCTGCTCAAGGATGGCGACATCATCGAGATCGGCGACCTCAGCTTCACTGTTCTCCATACCCCCGGTCATAGCTCAGGGGGCATCTCCCTTTACGGGCATGGGGTGGTCTTCTGTGGGGACACCCTGTTCAACTTTGGCATTGGCAGGACGGACTTCCCCGGGTGTAGCTACAAAAGGCTTATTGACAGTATTCAGAACAAGCTTATGGTTCTACCCGATGAGACCATCGTTCTCCCCGGGCATGGCCCCCAGACCACCGTCGCCACCGAGCGTAAATGGAATCCCTTCCTGAGCGATTAGCCCCTTTACTCCGTTCGCCCTGAGCTTGTCGAAGGGTGGTTCGACTGGGCTTCGGCGTGAGCTCAGCCGAACGCTCACCACGAACGGGGTTCGACAAGCCTGTCCTGAGCTCAGCCGAAGGGCTCACCACGAACGGTATGTGGCATATTACTTTTTATGATTTGTTAATGGGCAACTGCCCATGAGGGTTTACCCAAGAATCCCGGTTACGCCCGCCAGCACCGGCGCTAAAACCAGCGCTATTATGGACATCAGCTTTATCATGATGTTCAGGGATGGGCCCGAGGTATCCTTAAACGGGTCGCCTACCGTGTCGCCGACAACCGCTGCCTTATGGGCATCTGACCCCTTGCCCCCGTAGTTGCCCTTCTCGATCCACTTCTTGGCGTTATCCCAGGAGCCACCGGCATTAGCCATCATTACGGCGATGAGGAATCCGGAAGCAATTGCCCCAATCAGGAAGCCTCCCAGAGCCAGCGGCCCCAATACAAAGCCGACGATAATGGGAGCAGCCACAGTGATGAGGCCAGGTGCAATCATCTCCTTTAAGGCAGCCTTGGTGCATATATCGACGCACTTGCCATACTCAGGTCTCGCCTCTCCTGTCATGATCCCCTTGATCTCACGGAACTGGCGGCGAACCTCGTTAATTATGGCAAAGGAGGTTCTGCCGACCGCGTTCAGGGTCAGGGCGCAGAAGAGAGCTGGCATCAGAACGCCGAGGAATAAGCCGGCAACCACGACCGGATCAAGCAGACTGATAGCAGCGAATTGGATCCCTACCGCCTGGGTGTAGGATACCATCAAGGCGAGGGCGGTGAGCGCCGCTGCCCCGATGGCAAATCCCTTTCCCGTGGCTGCTGTGGTATTGCCCAGGGAGTCGAGGGCATCAGTCCTCTCCCTGATCTCCGGTGGCAAATCTGACATCTCGACGATCCCACCAGCATTATCTGCCACCGGGCCGTAGGCGTCGGTGGCCAGGGTGATCCCCAGTGTGGCGAGCATGCCAATCCCGGCGATAGCGATGCCATACATGCCAGCGAAGTAGTGGGCCACGAGGATGGCTATGGCTACCAGGATAATGGGGGGTAGGGTGCTCATCAGCCCATTGGCAAACCCTGCTGTTATCGTGGTGCCTGCGCCCGTCTGTGACGCCTCGGAGATGCGGCGAGTCGGCCCGAAGCTATAGGAGGTAAAATAGTTGGTGCTCTCCCCGATGAGCATGCCGGCGATCAGCCCGGCGAGGACAGCCCATAGTATCCCCCAACTGGCGTCGAGGAAATATACCGCCAGGGCGGCAAAACCAGCAGTCAGGATCGATGCTGAGAAGGTGCCGCGGCGTAATGCGCCCAGCAGTGCACTCATCTCCGGCTTTTCACCTACCCTGACCAGAAAGGCCCCGATAATGGAGGCGATAATCCCCCCGGCAGCGACCATCATCGGCAGATACCATGCCGTCTCCTTATCAGGGGTCAAGGGAGCTGTCATGGTTGCAGACCAGGCCAGCATGGAAAGTGCCATAGTAGCAATGATAGCGTCCACATAGGACTCAAAGAGGTCGGCGCCCATACCGGCGACATCACCCACATTATCGCCGACAAAGTCGGCGATAACAGCGGCATTTCGGGGGTCGTCCTCAGGGATGCCCTTCTCCACCTTCCCCACAAGGTCAGCACCGGTATCCGCTGCCTTGGTATAGATGCCGCCACCTGCCCTGGCGAAGATGGCTACCAACGAAGCGCCGAAGCCGAAGCCAGGGATAATTTTGAGAAAGTCAATGTTACTATGAAAGGCAATGTAAAGGATGCTCAACCCCAGGATGCCAATGCCGACAACGCAGAGCCCCATCACTGCCCCACTGCGGAAGGAGACCCTGAGTCCGTGGTTCAAACTCCTCTCGGCGGCGGCCGCTGTTCTGGAGTTGGACCTTATGGCCATATTCATGCCGATAAAGCCAGCGATCCCTGAGCACAAAGCGCCGAAAATGAAGGAGAGGGCGACCCACCATCCGAGAGGAGGGATCAGACCCAGAACGAGGGTAATGACCACAACGAATATGGCCAGTATTTGATATTCCCGCCTCAGGAAGGCCATCGCACCCTCTTTGATGGCTCCTGAGATCTCCCTCATCCTCTCCGAGCCCTGATCCTGCCTCAATACATAAGTGGCGAGGAACGCGGCAAAAGCAAGCCCCAAAGCACCCGCGATTATCGCGATAAATATCGGATCTATCATTCGCCCTCCTGAATACGCTAACTCCCCCCCAGCTTCTTCTCAAAGGCTGCCATTTTTTCCTCCAGTCCCCTTTGTCTGAAGGCGATGGTCAGGTCGCCTCTGGTCCTCTCCAGAATGCCTCGCACTGCATCGGTGGTTCTCCTCAGCCCCCCTGTCATGGCATCAGGGAAGTCCATGGTTACTAGCGCCCCATAGATGTCATCCATAGTCTCAAGGAGTTCTTCGCAGCGTTCGATCTCCCCCTTCCTGGTGATATCGAGGATGTGACGCCTTAGCTCTCCTATTGCCTCTCCTAATCCGTTGAGATAGGCAGCGTAGCCTATGCCCAGCTCTTCGGGGCCGGGAAGGGAATTTTCCGCAATCAGGCCCAGGGTGACGCAGCCCTCCACATACTCCTTCTGGGCACTATAGACAAAGCCTGTATGAAGGAGATCCTGGTGCTCACTCAAGGTCTCGTCCAGCGCTTTGAGGAGGTTGCGAGCCTGTGTCAATCGCTTTTTGGCCTCTTCATACTCGCCGCGGTGCACCGAGCGGATGGCATCGGTGGAGTGGCGAAGCGCTTCCCGTGAGGACTGAAGAGCCTTCTCCCGAGCAGCATCCTTGGCTGATAGGGTAGTGCGTGCCCTCTCAGCGATTAGTTCCAGTTTAGCTGTTAGCTTTCCCATCTACTTTACCTCTATTCTAGCTGTTAGCCGCCGCGCTGCTTCCTCCACATCCTTTGCCCCGCAGACAGCGCTGATCACTGCTATAGAATCCGCCCCGGCCTCCAGGGCCGCGGCGGCATTACTCTCATCGATGCCCCCAATGGCGACAATGGGGATCGCTATTGCCTCCCTGATCCGGCGAAGCCGCTCCAGCCCCACTACTATAGCGCCCGCCTTGGATGGGGTAGGATAGATTGAGCCCACAGTAATATAATCGGCACCATCAGTCTCGGCCTTAAGCGCCTCTTCGAGGGTGGTGGTGGAGCAGCCTAAAATCTTATCGATGGGGACTAGCTGGCGCGCTGTAGAAATTGGGAGGTCGCCTTGTCCCAGGTGAAGCCCATCGGCGCCTGAGGCGAGAGCGATATCGAGGTAATCATTCATAATAAAGAGCACGTCAGATTGAGCGCAGAGCTCCCTCAGCTTATTCGCCCTGACTAATAGCTCTCCCTTGGCCCGGTGCTTGTCCCGCAGTTGAATTATCTTTGCCCCGCCGCAAATCGCCTGGCGGCAGACCTCCATTTCATCCTTCCCCCGTAGTGCCTCTGAGTCGATAATTACATAGAGTCCCGCAATTCTCTTTTCGCGGCGAAGCAGCCTGGCGGTCATGCTCTTTTCTATCTCGTAGAGGGTAAAGCGCGCCTTCTTAAACCTCGCTGAGTCTAGAGTAATTTCGGGGAGCTTGGCAAACTCCTCCAGGACCCTTAGCGATTCCTGCACCCTCCTGGCGTTAGCGGTAACGATGGTGGGGAGGTCATCGCGGCGAGCCTCCTCCTCGGCAAAGGCGGCCACATCCCCTGACGAATCCCGGGCGGAGAGGAGCTCTTTTTGTAGCGTGGTGTCCAAAAGCTCATGGCGCAGGGATTTGAGCTCGGCGCTTATTCGGGCGTTGTTGAGAATGAAGCGGGCGACATCCTCAAGTAGGCGTAGCCCCTCGCTGATGCGGTTGAGGTTGGCATCGATGAGGCGTAGCATCTATATGTCCTTGAGTGGCTCCGGCATCTCGCCTTCCTTTGCTGCATCGATCATCTCACGGACCTCTGAGAAGGTGTTCCAGTATTCCTCGCTGCGCATATCCATTCCCAATTCTTTGAGCCTGTGCTCCGCCCACCTTCCAATATTGCGGGGGTCTTTATAGTAGTCAGGGCCACCCATGGCCTGGGGTGGGCCTGCCTCCTCAAGGAATGTCTGATGCGATTTGTGATGGGCAAAACTGGAGACCAGCCGCACGAGCTCCTTACTGCCGCAGTGAGGGCACTCAGGGGGAAGCGAGCCGACAATGCTCTTTACGAAAAGGTTTAGCCTTTTTTGACAACCATTACAGCGAAACTCATAGATAGGCATAACTAATCACCTCACTCCGAGTCCTCCTCAGGCATTTCATAATCCATCTGTCATTCTGAGCGAAGCGAAGAATCTAGAGACCCTTCACTGTCGTTCAGGGTGACAGTTGAACACCCTTAATCATCTTCGGGCATTTCACCCACGGGCATCTGGGGCATCTCCCCATGTTCCAGCCTCCCCAAAGTCTCCTCATACTCCGGGCTCATCATATCATCCTCCATCCCGCGAGTCATCCTTTTATTCCATTCAGCCAGAGCCCTGGGGTCATTGCGCATCAAACCATCCGTCAACTGGCGGTCGGTGAGTATATCATCATATATATCCTTATACGTCCCTCGGAGAGCAAAGGTAGAGAAGAGTCGAGAAAGGTCCTCGCCGCCGCAGTGAGGGCACCTTGGCGATGCCGAGAAGTTGCGCAGATAGATAGCGACCTTGCGTTGGCAGGCGTTACATCGATACTCGTAGATCGGCATGGGCTTCACCCCCTCAATCGTCTTGTATTTTAACACATCATCGCAAATCGGTAAATGCGAGCCCTCAATCTATAGCATTTTCGATGAGCTCCACCCGGGAGACTTTGCCCTCCCTCGTCAGCTCCACGGCGACCACATCGATGCGCCAGGATGGTGGCAGGTCATTATGGCTCTCAATATAGGTTTGGGCCAGGGTGATGAGCTTCTCTTTCTTTTTGGCATTCACCGATTCCTCAGGGGTGCCAAAGGAGGAGCCTCTCCTGGTGCGCACCTCAACAAAAACGAGGAAATCATCCCTTTCAGCGATAATATCTATCTCACCCTCCTTGGAGCGAAAATTTCGCTCACGAATCACATATCCGAGCCTTGCTAAATACTCGGCGGCTATGTTCTCCCCCAGAGCGCCAAGCTCCTTGCGTTTCATATCGACACCAGTATAGTGGCTAAGCTGCCCCAGGGCAAGCCTATCTTTATTGGTGTATAATATCATAGGGGAAACGGATGAAAGCTGCCGGTGATTGCTACCCATGTCTGCGTCGCTTGGTCTACCAGGCGGCGGGACTGGCAACCAGCGATGAGGGGGTGAGGGCTGAGGCGATAAGGGAAGGGCTGAAAATACTGGA
>JACUUT010000053.1 GCA_014859165.1 Dehalococcoidia bacterium | reverse complement strand
CAGCACCCCGTCGATCTTGACCCATGTTACCGCAGCACCGGGGAGGGAGCTTAACAGCATCCTCCTCAGAGCATTGCCCAGGGTAATGCCGAAGCCCTTCTCCAAGGGCTCAGCGACAAAGCGCCCGTATTTCTCTGAGCTTTCCACACATTCTATTTGTGACATCATAAACTCAGACAAGGGCCTACCTCCAAAAGTTATCGGGAATAATACTCCACAATGGCTTTTTCATCGAGCCTGAGGTCGATGTCAGCGCGGCTGGGTGGGGTGAGGACTTGACCACGGAGGTTTTCCCGATCCAGGCTCAGCCAGTTGGGAACTATCTTGTCCTGGATCTGCTGGGCTATCCTTTTATAATGCTCCGTTCTGGTGCTCCTTTCACCCCAGGCGATAATATCCCCTGACTTAACAGCGCAGGAAGGGATGTCCGTCTTACGCCCATTGAGGGTGATGTGACCATGGCTCACTATTTGGCGAGCCTGCCTTCGAGAATCAGCGAAACCGAGGCGATAGACCACATTATCAAGCCTCATTTCCAGGATCTGGAGCAGGTTTTCCCCGGTGATCCCGGGGCGCTTCTCCGCACTGGCGAAATGCCTGCGGAACTGCCTCTCCAACACTCCGTAGCTTTGTCTTGCCTTCTGCTTCTCCTTTAGCTGGAGGCCGCGGTCGGACACTTTGCGTCGCCGCGGACGACGCTGCTGGCCGGGTGGTAGTTTGCGCCGCTCCATGGCGCACTTTCTAGAGGCACACCGCTCCCCTTTAAGCATCAACTTCTCGCCTTGGCGCCGACATAGCCGACAGACCGGTCCTGTATAGCGAGCCATTCTTATACCCTTCTCCTCTTTCTGGGGCGGCAGCCATTATGGGGGATAGGGGTTACATCCCTGATCCCGGTGATGGTGAGCCCCGCTGACTGGAGGGAGCGGAGCGCCGCCTCACGCCCACTCCCTGGCCCCTTCACATAGACCTCAACCTGCCTTAGCCCATGCTCCATCCCACGCCTCGCTGCTTGCTCCGCAGCCAACTGCGCCGCATAAGGGGTGCCCTTGCGCGACCCTTTGAACCCAACGGTGCCCGAACTCCCCCAGGCGATGGCATTGCCAGAGGGGTCGGTAAGGGTGATAATGGTATTATTGAAGGTGGACTGGATGTAGGCTAGGCCCTTAGGAATGGATTTCCTTTCCTTTCTTTTAATTCGCGCTGGTTTCTTCTTATCTGGCATAGCTCTCCTTTACTTCCTGCTCACCGTGCGGCGACGCCCGGCAACGGTCTTACGGGCACCCTTTTTGGTGCGGGCGTTAGTCCTGGTGCGCTGACCGTGAACGGGTAACCCGTGGCGGTGCCTGATGCCCCGGTAGCTGCCGATTTCGATGAGCCGCTTGATGTTGAGATTGACCTCACGCCTCAGATCCCCTTCCACCGTATACTGCCGCTCGATAACCTCCCGAATCCGGCTGGCCTCCCCCTCGCTCAGGTCCCGGACCTTGGTGTCAGGATTGACCCCGGTCTGAGCCAGGATCCTCTTACCCAAAGAGGGTCCGATGCCGTAGATGTAGCATAAAGCAACCTCGATTCGCTTGTCCTTTGGAAGGTCTACCCCTGCTATCCTCGCCATTTTTTCGTCCCTTTCGCCTTGGTTATTGGAAGCGAGATATGCTCTCGCAACCGCTCGAAAAAATCATCCCTGACGCTGCTTATGTCTCGGGTTCTCACAGATAACACGGACAACGCCTTTTCGCTTTATCACCTTACACTTTTCACATCGTGGCTTAACCGAAGCTTGAACCTTCATTTTCCGCCCCTTTTTCGCTCATGGCTGTAATTTTACTTAAAACGATAGGTGATCCTACCCCTTGTTAGGTCATAGGGGGAGAGCTCCACCAATACCTTATCGCCACGCAGGATCTTGATGTAATGCATTCTCATCCTCCCTGATATATGGGCCAGCACCTTGTGCCCATTCGCTAGCTCGACACGGAACATGGCGTTGGGCAAAGGCTCGGTTACTACTCCCTCAACCTCAACTACTTCCTTCTTTGGCATATCTTATACCTAATCAAGCTTGGTGAGTATCTCCGCCTCACCATCGGTGATCGCAATGGTTTGTTCGAAGTGAGCTGAGAGGCTGCCATTGGCGGTAGTGACGGTCCACCCAGTGCTAGAAACTTTTGTGCGCCATCCCCCAGCGTTCACCATTGGCTCCAGGGCCAGGGTCATCCCCTTTTGGAGAAGGGGTCCCTGCCCTGGGGGACCAAAGTTTGGTATCTGGGGGTCTTCATGCATCTGGCGGCCAATGCCATGCCCCACATACTCACGCACCACGGACAATCCTCTGGACTCAACAAAGGATTGGATTGCCGCTGAGATATCCCCCAAACGGGCACCACTTCGAGCAGCAGCAATCCCCGCCCCCAGCGCTCCCTCAGTTACCTTGAGTAGCACCTCGGCCTGGGAGCTGATCCTCCCCACCCCAACGGTGAGCGCAGCATCACCATGAAAGCCTTGAAAAACCGCTCCGCAATCGAGGGAGACGATGTCTCCCTCTTCAAGCACCCGCTTCCCCGGGATGCCATGGACAAGCTCATCATTGATGGAGACACATAAGTTGGCAGGGAAGCCCCGGTAGCCTTTAAAGGAGGAAATGGCGCCATGCCTGCTCAGTTCGCGAGCGGTTATGGCGTCCAATTCCTCAGTTATAATACCAGGCTCAATCCTTTTCTTCAACACATCGAGTATGGCGGCCACGATCCTCCCTGCCTGTCGCATGATATCGATCTCCGGTGGCGACTTAATGATTATGCCCATTTCCCCTTTAGCGCCCCGAGCACTTTCTGCTCCACCTCCTCGATCGCACCCTCGCCATTGATCTCCACCAATTTCCCTTCCCCCCTATAGTAGTCGATGAGGGGTGAAGTCTCCGCGAAGTAGACCTCGATTCGCTTTCTCACCGTCTCAGGCAAGTCGTCGGAGCGCTGATAAAGCTCGCCTCCGCAGCGCTCACACCTCCCCGCCCCGACTTGTCGGGGTGAGGTGATCGCATGATAGATCGTCTGGCAGCCGCGGCAGATAAAACGACCGCTCAACCGCCTCACCAGCTCCTTGGTGGAAACCTCGATATAAAGCGCCATTTCCACACTCTCCCCTTTTTCCCCAAGCGCCTCATCCAGCGCCTTTGCTTGCCCCAGTGTCCTCGGGAAGCCATCGAGGATAAAACCCTTATTACAATCGGGGGCTGCGATGCACTCTGAAATCATCTTGATGGTTATCTCGTCAGGCACTAAAAGCCCCTTTTCCATATAAGATTTCACTTGCTGCCCCAACTCATCCCCTCTATTTGCTGCCTCTCGAAACAGGTCGCCGGAGGCCACATGAGCGATGCCCAGCCTTTGGGAGATGATCCCCGCCTGAGTCCCCTTACCTGAGCCAGGAGCACCCAAAAGCACAATGTGCAATACAAACCCCCTTATTTACTCATCTAACCATTTTGTCATTCTGAGCCGAAGGCGAAGAATCTGAGATTCTTCATTCCGCTTCGCTTCATTCAGAATGACATTTGTCGCTCTTTTCCATATTTGGTTATGACCCTATGGGTCATGAGTATTTCATTATTTGAGAAAGCCCTCATAGCGTCGCATCAGGAGCTGAGCCTCCAGTTGCCTCATCGTATCCAGAGCCACGCCAACAACGATGAGCATGCCGATGGCCGGAAGGGTCAAAGCAACAACGCCGCTTATTTTTTCCGCAATGAAAGGCGATATCGCCACCGCACCAAGGAAAAGGGCGCCGGCCCAGGTGATTTTGGTGATCACCCGATTAAGGTATTGCTGGGTGGGCTTGCCGGGGCGAATCCCAGGCACGAAGGCGCCCTGCCGCTGCAAGGTCTCCCCCAGGTTTTGCTGCTGGAAGATTATCATGGTATAGAAGAAGGTGAAACCGACCGCTAGAAAGAAGAACATCACCCAGTAAAACGGGCTTCCGATGGCAAAGAGAGCTACCACGGTATTGGCGAAGTTTTCCTGTCCTACCGGGCCGGCAAAGAAGCTGGCTATCACCCCCGGGAGCATTATCAGTGCCATGGCGAAGATCAATGGGATCATCCCCGCCGAGTTCACCCTCATTGGGATGTGAGTGCCCCCCGATTGGCGATACATCCGCCCCCCGCGAAACAGGCTCCTGGCATACTGCACCGGGATGCGGCGGTGAGCCTCGGTGAAGATGACAATGGCGACCACAATAACCAGGGCCAAAGCCAGGAGTATCAATAGACCTATCAGACCCCCTCCGGTCTCCCTTGCCAAGAGGCCGCGCCCGATAATCTCAGGCAAGGTGCAGACGATGCCGCCAAAGATTATCAAGGAAATGCCATTGCCGATGCCATATTCAGTGATCAGCTCCCCCAACCAGACTAGGAACATCGTTCCCGCCGTCATGCAGAGCACCATAGCAACGGTGGGGAGTAGTGCATCGCCAGAGAGGCCAATATTGCTAACGATTCCATATTGCTGGAGCATCATCAACTGAGCATAGCCCTGGAGTGCAGCTAAGGGCACGGTTAGCCAGTGAGTATATTGGTTGATCCTCGCTCTCCCCGCTTCCCCCTCTCTTGCTATTGCCTGAAGGCGAGGGATCACGGGCACCAGAAGCTGCATGATGATCACTGCCGTAATGTAGGGGTAGACTCCCATAGCGGCAATGCTCACATTTCTCATCGCCCCACCGCTAAAGAGGTCCAACATGCCCAGGAGCGGCGCGATGCCCGTAGTTCCTCCCAGGAACTCGCGCATGGCCTCGACGTCCGCCCCAGGCACAGGGACATGGGCCACAAAACGGAAAACCACCAGAAGGCCCAGGGTGAGCAGGATCCTCCGCCTCAGGTCAGCCTGACCAAAGGCATCGATCATTGCCTGAACCAGTCTAGGTCTAGTCCCCCTATGCGTTTGACTCACCGCTGATCTCCTCCGCCTTTCCTCCAGCAGCCTCGATCTTTCTCCTCGCCGTTTGAGTGAACCTATTGGCCTTCACCATGAGCGGCTTTCGAAGCTCGCCATCGCCGAGGATCTTTATCGGCTTCCTGAGAGACTTGACCAGCCTCTCCTCCACCAACCTCTGGGGTGTTACCTCGCTCTCCGCCTCAAAGAGATTAAGCCTTTCTACATTGATGGTGGCATATTCTACCCTGAAGATATTGGTGAAGCCCCTCTTCTCAGGCAGGCGCTTGATCAAAGGGTTTTGTCCCCCCTCAAAGCCTGAGCGCACCTTATACCCCGAGCGCGCCTTCTGCCCTTTGGTGCCCTTGCCTGCGGTCCTACCGTGACCACTACCGAGGCCGCGCCCGATAATTTTCCCCTTGTGTTTCGCCCCCCGAGGTGGGGCTAGTTCATTCTGCCTCACCGCTCTCCTCCACCTTGACCAGATGCTTCACCTTAAAGAGCATCCCCCGAATCGATGGTGTATCATCGTGCTCAATTGTCTGGTTCAGGCGATGAAAACCCAAAGCCTTAATCGTCCCCCGCTGATCCTTGGGGTAGCCAATACCGCTCTTGGTCCAGGTGACCCTTAGTTTAGCCAATGGGTACCTCCTCAACGGGCTTTGACTTTCGCCTTGCTAACTCCTGTTGAGGATCCTTTAGCCGGCTGAGGCCCAATATTGTTGTCTTCACCACATTTATCGAGTTGGAGCTACCCAGGGACTTGGTGAGGATGTCGGTGATTCCCGCAACTTCAAGCACCGCACGCACCCCACCACCAGCGATCAACCCTGTTCCTGGCGCTGCTGGCTTGAGGAGAACCTTTGCGGCCCCATACTTGGTCACTATCTCGTGGGGGATGGTGCCATCCTTCATCGGCACCTTGATCAGTTGCTTGCGGGCGATGGCGCCTGCCTTTCGAATGGCCTCCGGTATCTCCTTGGCTTTGCCCAATCCGGCACCGACATGCCCTTCGCCATCGCCAACGACAACGAGGGCGGTGAAACTAAATCGCCTCCCTCCCTTCACCACCTTGGCTACTCGCTTTATACGAATAAGTTTCTCATTTAGCGTTAATTCGCTGAGATCGATCCTTTTTTCGAACTCCACGGTTACCCCTTTTCGAACTTTACACTTCTTATCTAGTAGCCTACGCTTTTTTGAACTTCACATTTGCTTATCTGACAGCTTCCGCTAGTTTAAAATACCAAACCTGCCTCTCTGGCGGCCTCGGCCAGTGCTTTCACCCGGCCGTGATACTTGTAACCGCCTCGGTCAAATACCACATTAGCGATGCCACACTCCAAGGACCGCTTGGCCACCAGCGTGCCCACAAGCGCGGCGGATTCCGTCTTCCTCTTCCCATCCACCTCTGAGCTTATCTCCCGGTCTAGAGTTGATGCCCAAGCAATGGTATGACCAAGCTCATCGTCGATCACTTGGGCGTAAATATGATTTAGGCTACGGAAAACACATAGGCGGGGCCTTAAAGCAGTGCCCAAAACCTTCCTTCTCACCCTCACATGCCTTCTTATTCGTGCTGCTCTAGCATCCTTGTTTCGAGGCATCTTTTACCTCTTAGCTCCGACCTTGCCCGCTTTCCCAGGCTTGAGGCGAATCCTCTCCCCGGCATATCTTATCCCCTTGCCTTTATAGTGATCCGGGGGCCTTATGGCGCGAATCTTCGCCGCCACATCGCCCACCAGTTCCTTATCGATCCCCCGAACGCTGATATGCTGTGCCGACGCCACCACAATCGCTATCCCTGACGGGGGCGAGAACTCCGCAGGGTGGGAATAACCCACCTGAAGCACCACCTTTTCCCCAACCTTTTGCGCCCGATAGCCCA
>JACUUT010000107.1 GCA_014859165.1 Dehalococcoidia bacterium | reverse complement strand
AGGCGGCGTTTTTCGTCCACAATGGCTGTCACCCTACCACCATCCGAAACGATCCCTTCCACGACCTTGCCGCGATGCTGAGTAATATCATTGGCACCTCTGACGCTATCTTCAACCCTGACAATGCCGTGAGGCCCGCTTATCTCGCCAGTATCACCAACCTGTCCCCCCATTTCACCGTAGAAAGGTGTTGTGTCGAGGTAGATACTTATCTCCTGTCCTTCACTCGCTTGCTTGACTGGTTTACCATCTAGTAGCAAGCGCCAGATGCGAGTCCTGCATTTTAGCCTCTTATCCCCCACAAATTTGAGCGTATAAATCCCCTTCTCGGTAATGACGACCTTTTCTTCCACAGGCTTTCGTGCCGCCCGCGCCCTCTCCCGCTGGCGCTCCATCTCGCGCTCGAAGCCCTCCAGGTCCAGCGAAAGCCCGTTCTCGGCAGCGATCTCAGCGGTGAGTTCCACAGGGAAGCCATAGGTATCGTATAACTTGAAAATATCCTCACCGGATAGAGCAGTCTTTCCACTGACCTTGACCTCCTCAATGATCCCATCGAGCAGATTGAGCCCTCTATCAAGAGTCTCGCCGAACCTCGTCTCCTCCGCCTCGATAGTTCTGAGGATGAGCTCTCGACCCCTTTCTAGCTCCGGATACTCACGCCCCATTTGCTCAATAACAACCTTCGCCAGCTCGCCAAGGAATCGCTCCCCCAGCCCCAGCTTGCGACCGAAGAGGGCAGCGCGACAAAGCACCCGGTGCAGCACATAGCCCCGCCCCTTATTTGAGGGCATCACCCCATCGGCGATAAGGAAGGCGATGGCGCGCGCGTGCTCCGCCACTATTCTCATTGCTCTGTCGGCATCCTCATCCTCCCCATATCTCTTGCCCGCCAGATTGGCGACACAATCTATAAGTGGAGCGAAAAGGTCGGTTTCATAAACCGATGCCTTCCCCTGCATCGCTGCTGCGGTTCGCTCCAGACCCATGCCTGTATCGATGTTGGGCTTGGGGAGCGGGATGTGCCTGCCATCACTTTGTTGATCATACTGGGTGAAAACCAGGTTCCATATCTCAATAAAGCGTCCGCAATCGCAGTTCGGCCTGCAATCAGGCTTGCCGCAGCCAATGCCCTCCCCAAGGTCATAGTGAATCTCGCTACAGGGTCCACAGGGCCCCGTTTCGCCAGCGGGCCCCCAGAAATTGTCCTCCTCCCCAAAGCGAAGTA